>DASXXQ010000023.1:0-3734 GCA_036502985.1 Buttiauxella sp. | reverse complement strand
TTTTGTTAAGGTTGGCAAGATTTAAAAATCCATATGATAATAATATGTTGAATGATTTTAACTAAACCGACAACGAAGAAATAACGTAGCCCTACATCTATACTCAGTACAATAAGGGACTGATCTTGGTTCCATTACCTTAAGAATATATTAAGTGAGATGCTGTTTTCTCAATGCAGCCGTACATGTCTGTCAAAATCGATAGTTTGCGGCAATGTCTCTATCGCAGTGGATGCAGACGTCTATACGAAATACCAAAGATTTTCTGCCACTTGCCCCTTTAACGTGACATAACCCCACTAAGTGTATAAATCTCCTCCGGGTGGTTCGCGCAATAATGTGACGACAATGCAATACCTTGTACCTGGCGGGACATTTGACCGTAACTAATTCATCTTGATGACAAGGAATGAGTAACATGACGACTTCAACTTCGACCCCCGTAGTCACCTCAATGCAGGTTATTCCCGTTGCGGGCCACGACAGTATGCTGATGAATCTGAGCGGCGCTCACTCACCATTTTTCACCCGAAATATTGTGATTATCAAAGATAACTCTGGGCATACCGGCGTTGGTGAAATTCCTGGTGGTGAAAATATTCGCCGCACTCTGGAAGATGCCGCAGCGCTGGTAATGGGCAAGACGCTGGGCGAGTACAAAAATATCCTCAATAGGGTGCGGGCCGAATTTGCCGACCGGGATGCCGGCGGCCGTGGTTTACAGACATTTGATTTACGCACCACTATTCATGTTGTCACCGGTATTGAATCGGCGATGCTGGATTTGCTTGGACAGCATCTGGGCGTAAACGTGGCCTCTTTGTTAGGTGACGGCCAGCAGCGTAGCGAAGTAGAAATGCTGGGTTATCTGTTCTTTGTTGGCAACCGCAAACTAACTCCACTGCCGTACCAGAGCCAACCTGATGAAAAATGCGACTGGTATCGTATTCGCCATGATGAAGCGATGACGCCGGATGCCGTTGTGCGCCTGGCGGAAGCTGCCTATGAAAAATATGGCTTCAATGACTTCAAACTGAAAGGCGGGGTATTAGCCGCAAGTGAAGAGGCCGAAGCGGTGACGGCCTTGGCAAAACGCTTCCCGCAAGCTCGCGTCACGCTTGACCCGAATGGCGCCTGGTCTCTGGATGAAGCCATTAGTATTGGCAAGCAATTGCGTGGTGTGCTGGCGTATGCGGAAGATCCATGCGGTGCTGAACAAGGTTACTCAGGTCGTGAAATCATGGCTGAATTCCGCCGTGCAACGGGCTTGCCAACTGCGACTAATATGATTGCCACCGACTGGCGTCAGATGGGCCACACCTTGTCGCTACAGTCTGTTGATATTCCATTGGCTGACCCACATTTCTGGACCATGCAAGGGTCGGTTCGTGTCGCACAAATGTGCCATGAATTTGGCCTGACATGGGGCTCGCACTCCAACAACCACTTCGATATTTCACTGGCGATGTTTACGCACGTTGCCGCCGCCGCACCGGGTAAAGTCACTGCAATCGACACCCATTGGATCTGGCAGGAAGGCAATCAACGTCTGACTAAACAACCGTTCGAAATCAAAGGCGGTATGGTTCAAGTGCCAAAAACACCGGGTCTAGGTGTTGAGCTGGATATGGAGCAAGTGATGAAAGCACATGAGCTTTATCAGCAGCATGGGCTGGGCGCGCGTGATGATGCGATGGCAATGCAGTTCTTGATCCCAGAATGGACGTTTAATAATAAGCGCCCATGCATGGTGCGTTGAATTTATCCGTCATACTTGAAGCTGCATCGGTATTAGCTGCGCTCGTTTACCGCCTTGATGCAGTTCCAGTTACTTAGGGTAAAATCGCTGTTCCACACCCAATCACATAGCGACGGATGGCATATGAAAATTGTAATCGCACCAGATTCATACAAAGAGAGTCTCAGTGCTCTGGAGGTTGCGACACAGATTGAAGCCGGTTTTAGGGAAGTATTTCCCAACGCCTGCTATGTGAAATTACCCGTTGCTGATGGCGGCGAAGGTACCGTAGAGGCAATGGTTGCGGCAACGGACGGTGAAATCATTGACGTGGATGTCACCGGCCCGTTGGGCGAACCTGTTAAGGCGTTTTACGGCATATCAGGCGATAAGCAGCAGGCTTTTATTGAGATGGCCGCGGCGAGTGGGCTGGAACACGTTCCTTCTGAATTACGCAATCCGCTTAAAACGACGTCGTGGGGAACGGGCGAGCTGATTCGCTACGCGCTGGACGGCGGGGTGAAAAGCATTCTTATTGGCATCGGTGGTAGCGCCACTAATGACGGCGGCATTGGCATGTTGCAGGTGCTGGGTGCACGTATGCTGGACCTGGATGGTAAGCCGTTGGGGCCTGGGGGAAGCGAAGTGGCAAGGCTTGCATCCATCGATATCACTGGGCTGGATAATCGGCTGAAAGAGTGCCGCATTGAAGTCGCGTGTGATGTCACCAATCTGCTCACCGGTAAAGAGGGAGCGTCAGCGGTATTTGGCCCGCAAAAGGGCGCGACGCCGGAGATGGTCGATGAACTCGATAAGGCTCTTGAACACTACGCAAAAATTATTTCCCGCGACCTCGATATTAATGTGCTGGATCTTTCTGGCGGCGGGGCCGCGGGGGGAATGGGGGCTGCGCTGTATGCGTTCTGTGGCGCACAACTGCGACAAGGCATCGATATAGTCACTGACGCATTGAAGCTTGATGCGTTGGTTCGCGATGCAGATCTGGTGATTACCGGGGAAGGGCGCATCGACAGCCAGTCAATTCATGGCAAAGTGCCAATTGGCGTGGCGAAAGTCGCGAAACGCTATAACAAACCGGTTATTGCCATCGCCGGGAGTTTGACATCGGATGTCGGCGTGGTACATCAACATGGGGTGGATGCAGTCTTTAGCGTGTTGTATCGCGTTTGTACGCTGGAAGATGCGTTGGAAAACGCCGGGGAAAATGTGCGTATGGCCTCGCGCAATATCGCCGCCACGATTGCGATAGGTGGTGGATGTCGCTTGCGCTAATCCACCCTACAAATTCTACAGAAACCGCATCGGCCGGATTAGCGTAGCGGCATCCGACACAACATTAACAACACCTTTACCCCAATATTCGTTGTGCTTCTTTGGAAACATTGTTCATCTCGTCAAGCAATTCGAAAAACTCGGGTTCCAAATCTTCTGGCTTCACGCCATTACGCAATTGTTGCTCCAGCATCCGGCACAAATTTTTCAACCGTGGTACACCGCTGTAGCTGCAACTACCGTGAAGTTTATGAATGATTTCAAGCAGCTTCGTTGGGTTTTCCCCCACTAACTGTTCTTCAACGGTATTACGCACCTCCGGCAAAAACGCCAATAGCATTTGCAGCAAATCACGCGCAAGATCGGGCTTATTCGCGGACTGTTGTAATGCCAGTGACCAATCCAGCGTTTGATTTTGGTTAGGGGCAGGTACTAACGTTTCCTGGCTTACAGGTAACGCAGGCGCGGTTATTGCACCAGGTTGATAACGCATTAGCAGGTTATACAGCTTGTTCTCTTCAATGGGTTTTGCCAGGTAGTCGTTCATTCCGGCACTCAGTAACTTCTCTTTTTGCCCAGCCATGGCATGTGCTGTAACGGCGATGACCGGCGTTTGCTGGTGGTGAGGCATCTGGCGAATCAATTCACAGGCACGGATCCCATCCATTTCAGGCATCTGGATATCCATCAAAATAATGTCTAT
>DASXXQ010000022.1:0-6248 GCA_036502985.1 Buttiauxella sp. | reverse complement strand
CGCGTTGCTTTATCCGGAATGCGCAGTAACGCTTCGGCCAGGCACATCAGCGCGACACCTTCTTGTGAAGAAAGTGAAAATTCCTGCAATAAACCCTGTACCATGCCCGCCCGGCCTGTTGCGCTCTTTTGATTACGCAATTTGTCCGCGAGTTGATAGGCCAGTTTATGGGTTTGTTCGGCGATAACAGGTGAAAGGCGTGCCTGCTCGAGGATCATCGGCACCGCATCGGTTTCCGGACGACGCCAGGCGGCGGTAATGGCCGCGCGAGTTACGGACTGCGGAAGAATTTGTTCAGCAAATTCAAGGAATGGCTGGTGTGCTTCTTCAACGTGCGTGGGCGTTTCTTCGCTTTCGTTGGCAGCACCGGCCAGCAACGCCGGGAGCTCTGGCAATTCGTCGTTATTTTCCAGGCGTTCGAGATAATTAAATATTGCCTGTTTGATGAGCCAGTGTGGTGTGCGGTCGATGCGTGAAGCGGCTTCTTTAATGCGCTCGCGGGTTGCGTCGTCCAGTTTTACGCCCATGGTGGTGGCCATTAATGCTCCCAACCCGTCATCAAACGGGCAAATAGTAAAGGGTTGATAAAAGTTATCCGGCAATATCTATCATGTTGCAACTTTGTGCAACCTTGTTAAATGTGAGCCAGATAACAAGCTGGAAAAAGAGTGAATTGTTAAATCATAAATAAGAAAGTGAGCGGGTTAATCACTCATTAGCAGGAAGATTTAGTGGGCATAGATAACGTTTTTTACAGGTGCAACCGCTTAAAAGCGTGAGCGAGTGCAACCTCCAGGAAAAAGCTATTTTTTGTACGGTGAATTTATTGTGAATGCTGTGTTAAAACGTTTGTGAATATAAATAAGCCCTACTGCGTTCCGGCAGGGTAATACCGGATAACACCGGAAATAATCTGGAGAACTTGCATGACCATGAGTACACCAATGCTGGTGACCTTCTTCATCTATATCTTTGGCATGATATTGATTGGGTTTATCGCCTGGCGTTCAACCAAAAACTTTGATGACTACATTCTGGGCGGTCGCAGCCTGGGAAGTCTGGTCACTGCGTTATCAGCGGGCGCATCTGACATGAGCGGTTGGCTGCTGATGGGTTTGCCTGGCGCTATCTTCCTTTCGGGTATATCGGAAAGCTGGATTGCCATCGGCCTGACGGTTGGGGCTTACATTAACTGGAAACTGGTCGCCGGACGTTTACGTGTCCACACCGAAGTGAACAACAATGCATTGACGCTGCCAGATTATTTCACCGGACGTTTCGAAGATAAAAGCCGCGTGCTGCGCATTATCTCCGCATTAGTTATTCTGCTGTTCTTCACCATCTATTGTGCGTCAGGCATTGTGGCTGGGGCGCGTCTGTTCGAAAGCACCTTTGGCATGAGCTATGAAACTGCGCTGTGGGCAGGTGCTGCGGCTACCATTATTTATACCTTCGTTGGTGGGTTCCTCGCGGTGAGTTGGACGGATACCGTGCAGGCGAGCCTGATGATTTTCGCCCTGATCCTCACGCCAGTTATGGTGGTGATTGCGGTGGGTGGCTTTGACGACTCGATGGCGGTTATCAAACAAAAAAGCATTGAAAACATCGATATGCTCAAAGGCCTGAACTTTGTGGCGATCATCTCACTGATGGGTTGGGGCCTGGGTTACTTTGGTCAACCGCATATTCTGGCGCGTTTCATGGCGGCAGACTCGCATCACACCATCGTTAAAGCGCGTCGCATCAGTATGACGTGGATGATTCTGTGTCTGGCGGGCGCATGTGCCGTGGGCTTCTTTGGTATTGCTTACTTCTCCAATAACCCGTCCCTGGCGGGCGCGGTAAACCAGAATGGCGAGCGTGTGTTCATTGAACTGGCACAACTGCTGTTTAACCCATGGATTGCCGGTATTTTGCTGTCGGCGATTTTAGCCGCCGTGATGTCAACGCTGAGCTGCCAATTGCTGGTGTGTTCCAGTGCGATTACAGAAGACCTGTACAAAGCATTCTTCCGTAAAGATGCGGGGCAAAAGGAGCTAGTGTGGGTAGGGCGCTTCATGGTGTTGCTGGTGGCGCTTATCGCTATCGCGCTGGCTTCTAACCCTGAAAACCGTGTGCTGGGTCTGGTGAGCTACGCCTGGGCAGGCTTCGGTGCGGCATTTGGCCCGGTTGTGCTGTTCTCGGTAATGTGGCCACGCATGACGCGTAACGGCGCGCTTGCTGGCATGATTATCGGCGCGGTGACCGTTATTGTCTGGAAACAGTTCGGCTGGCTGGGGCTGTATGAAATCATCCCGGGCTTTATCTTCGGCAGCATCGGTATTGTGGCAGTGAGCCTGCTGGGTAAAGCGCCAAGCGCCTCCATGCAAAAACGCTTTGCTGAAGCGGATGAGATTTATCACACTGCACCGCCGAGTAAATTACAACCTGAATAATCCCTCAAGGGCCGCAAATAGCGGCCCTTTTTACATCTGCACATAAATATCTTAACAATCTGCTTGTGTTTATTTTTCTCGTAATGATAATCACAATCGTTCTGGTTTTACTTTTCTTTACGTCTTTTGACCTGAGTTCACAGTTGGGGTGTCAGGAATGTTTGTGCCGTTTCTCATTATGTTACGCGAAGGCCTTGAAGCCGCGCTGATTGTTAGCCTGATTGCAAGCTACCTGAAGCGTACTCAACGCGGCCAATGGATTGGTGTCATGTGGATTGGGGTAGTGGCCGCTGCCGCCCTTTGCTTAGGCTTGGGTATCTTCATCAATGAAACCACCGGCGAATTCCCACAAAAAGAACAAGAGATGTTTGAAGGCATCGTGGCGGTTATCGCCGTCTTCATCCTGACCTGGATGGTGTTCTGGATGCGCAAAGTGTCGCGCAACGTCAAAGTCCAGCTCGAGCAAGCGGTTGATAACGCGTTACACAGCAAAAGTAACCATGGTTGGGCGCTGATTATGATGGTGTTCTTTGCGGTCGCGCGTGAAGGGCTGGAATCGGTATTCTTTCTGCTGGCAGCATTCCAGCAGGATGTGGGCATCATGCCGCCGCTGGGTGCAATGCTTGGCCTTGGCACCGCGATTGTTCTTGGCTTCTTGCTTTACTGGGGCGGTATCCGCCTGAACCTGGCCGTATTCTTCAAATGGACCAGCTTGTTTATTCTGCTGGTAGCCGCAGGGCTTGCAGCGGGCGCGGTTCGCGCGTTCCACGAAGCGGGTCTTTGGAACCACTTCCAGGACATCGCATTTGATCTCAGTAACGTGCTTTCGACTCATTCACTGACCGGTACGCTGCTCGAAGGTATTTTTGGATACCAGGAAGCGCCGACCGTGAGCGAAGTGGGCATGTACTTTATTTACCTGATTCCCGCGCTGGTGCTGTTTTTCACTCCCTCGCGCTTGACCAGTCAGGCGACAAATAACGTTCGTTAATCATCTTGCGGTGGGTTATCGCCGCTTAGTTACAACATACTAAATTTTAAAAGGGATTGGCCATGACTACACATTTTCGTCGTAAGGCGTTGCACGCCGCGTTATTTGCGCTTGCTTCCTCTGCCTTCGCTGCTCAAGCTGCTGATGTTCCACAGGTAAAAGTCACCGTAACGGATAAACAGTGCGAACCTATGAACATTACGGTTAACGCCGGTAAAACCCAGTTCATTATTCAGAACAACAGCCAAAAAGCGCTGGAGTGGGAAATTCTCAAAGGCGTGATGGTGGTTGAAGAGCGTGAAAACATCGCGCCAGGCTTCTCGCAGAAAATGACCGCTAACCTGCAAGCGGGCGAATACGATATGACCTGTGGTTTGCTCAGCAATCCAAAAGGTAAACTTATCGTTAAAGCCGCGGGCGACCAGGCTGCGCCGAAGAACGACCTGATGGCGTTAACCGGGCCAATTACCGAATACAAAGCATACGTAACCGCGGAAGTAGCTGAACTGGTTAAAAAGACCAAAGCCTTTACCGATGCCGTGAAAGCGGGCGATATCGAAAAAGCTAAATCCCTGTATGCACCAACGCGCCAGCATTACGAGCGTATCGAACCTATTGCAGAACTGTTTTCCGACCTGGACGGCAGCATTGATGCCCGTGAGGACGATTACGAACAGAAAGCTAACGATCCTAAATTCACCGGTTTCCACCGTCTGGAAAAAGCCCTGTTTGGTGATAACTCCACCAAAGGCATGGAAAAATATGCCGATCAGTTGAATGCCGATGTGTTGGATCTGCAAACACGTATTTCTGAACTGGCCTTCCCACCGAGCAAAGTTGTCGGCGGTGCCGCGGGTCTGATTGAAGAAGTTGCAGCCAGCAAAATCAGCGGTGAAGAAGATCGTTACAGCCACACCGACCTGTGGGACTTCCAGGCAAACGTTGATGGCGCACAGAAAATCGTTAACTTGTTGCGTCCTTTACTGGCTAAAGACAATGCGCCATTGCTGGCGAAAGTAGATGCCAACTTCAAGAAAGTCGACACCATTCTGGCTAAATACCGCACCAAAGACGGTTACGAGACTTACGACAAACTGACCGATGCTGACCGTAATGCTCTGAAAGGGCCGGTAACTGCACTGGCGGAAGATTTGTCGCAATTGCGTGGCGTACTGGGTCTGGACTAAGTACGATGGACGAAAAAACTAAACACGGCGCGCATCAACCGGCGCGCCGTCGGTTACTGAAGAGCCTTGGCGCCCTAGGTGGTGCCCTGGCTGTTACTGGCGGTTGTCCGGTAGCGCATGCCGCAAAACAAGAAACCTCGCCGGGAACATTACCCCCTGATGCACGCATGGAAAAACAGCCGTTTTACGGTATGCATCAAGCCGGTGTGCTCACACCACAACAAGCGGCAATGATGTTGGTTGCCTTTGATGTGTTGGCCAGCGATAAAGCCGATCTTGAGCGTTTGTTTAAATTATTAACCGCGCGCTTTGATTTCCTCACTACGGGAGGGCCTGCGCCGGACACCCCAAATCCGCGTATGCCGCCGATGGACTCCGGTATTCTGGGGGCGCAGATTTACCCGGATAATCTGACCATTACGTTGTCTGCGGGAACCTCACTGTTTGATGAACGCTTTGGCCTGAAAGGGAAAATGCCGAAGAAACTGCAAAAGATGGATCGCTTCGCGAATGACTCGCTGGACGCCAGCTTGTGTCACGGGGATTTGCTGCTGCAAATTTGCGCGAACACTGCCGATACGGTTATCCATGCGCTGCGCGATATCATTAAGCACACGCCGGATTTACTGAGCGTGCGCTGGAAGCGGGAAGGATTTATCTCTAACCATGCGGCACGCAGTCGCGGCAAAGAAACGCCTATCAACCTGCTTGGGTTTAAAGACGGGACGGCGAATCCGAATAGCGACGATAAACCGCTGATGGATGACGTCGTGTGGGTGACACCAAACCAGCAAGAACCTGCGTGGGCTGTCGGTGGTAGCTATCAGGCGGTGCGTATTATTCAGTTCCATGTTGAGTCCTGGGACCGAACGCCGCTGAAAGAACAGCAGACTATTTTTGGCCGTGATAAGCACAGTGGTGCGCCACTGGGTATGAAAAACGAGCACGATGAGCCTGACTATGCGGCTGACCCGGACGGCAACGTGATTGCACTCGACGCCCATATTCGCCTGGCAAATCCGCGCACCAAAGAGACACAGTCAAACCTGATGATGCGCCGTGGCTACAGTTATTCGCTGGGTGTGTCCAAATCTGGCCAGCTGGATATGGGTTTACTGTTTGTCTGCTTCCAGCATGACCTGGAAAAAGGTTTTCTGGCGGTGCAGCAGCGTCTTAACGGCGAAGCACTGGAGGAGTATGTGAAGCCGATTGGCGGCGGGTATTTCTTCGTGATGCCGGGGGTGAGAGACAGTGAGCATTATTTAGGGCAGGGGTTGTTGGAGGCATAGTGGGGAGCGGTACTCGCCCAGTCCATGAAAGGGGTGCCTTTTCGTTCTGGTGCTGATGGTACTTTGCCAGTGCCAGGAAATTTCCGTTCACTCGGCGTTATGTGATTTATTCAGCCACCGAACAGGTGAACGTCTTAGGGGGGCTCTGTCAGCCACGCAGGTTTTCCGTTCACCTGAAAGTTTCGCTTTTCCATGTCATCACCGCTAACGGTGAACGTATTAAGGGGATTACGCCATCCCCTTAATAATCCCGGCGCCCGGCAAGTAAATCGCCGCTAAAGCGGTAAACCCCAGTTTTCCCCCAACATTCAGGGTCGTTCGCGATTCGTTCCCGACGATCGCTCTC
>DASXXQ010000021.1:0-1515 GCA_036502985.1 Buttiauxella sp. | reverse complement strand
ATATCCAGCTCCTTCAGGCCATCAGGTGAAAACGCCCGACGTGTAGCCAGCGATTTATCTGCCACTTCACTGCCCATTCGCTCAAGAATATCAGCCGCCTGCTCGAGGTTTAGCGACATCTCGATGATTTCGGCCCAGCGGCGAGATTCCACCTCCGCTAATTCCTCTTTCTGCATCTGCGCCATATACAGTTTGATCGCGGTATAAAGCACATCGACGTCATCAGCAAGCTTGCGCAGTTCCTTCTCCTGGCGCGGTTCGCCGTGCATGACCTTGCTCCAGGTTTCCAGCATTTGTTCAAGCACGTCGCCCATGCGTAAGGTTTCACGCGCCGCGTTTGACAGCCCCAGTGCCGGAGTATCAAGCGCGGTGACATCAAGATGTTTCGGTTTCATACGCGCATCAACTTCAGGTGCTTCGCTAATCACGCTACGGCAAAAACGCGCCATCACGCCAGCAAAAGGCACCATCGCCAGGCAGCGAATCAGGTTGTAGAACACGTGGAAATAGATAACCAGTTCAGACTCAGGCTGTGGCAGTTTGTGCAGCGTATCCGCCAGGATATGCACAAATGGCAGCACAATCACGCCACCCACCAGCTTGAACAGCAGGCTTCCGAGCGCAACACGGCGGGCCGCAGCATTGGCTGTGCTGTTGTTGATCATCGCCAGCAAGCCAGAGCCAAGGTTGGCACCAATCACCAGACACAGCGCGACATCAAACGAGATAACCCCTGTGGAGGTCAGCGTGGCTGTCAGTAAGACGGCGGCAAGGCTTGAATAACTGATGATGGCAAACATCGCGCCAATCAACGCATCCAGCATGATATCGCCAGTCAACGAGGCGAAGATAACCTTCACGCTAGAGCCTTGCATCATCGGCGTGACCGCACTAACGATAAGTTCTAACGCCAGCAAAATTAGCCCAAGGCCAATAGCGACACGCCCGAGTTGCCCTGCGCGCGTTTGTTTACGGCTGAGGAAGAAGATAACGCCAAGGAAGATAAGCAGTGGCGAAAGCCAGGATAAATCAAACGTCAGTATTCGTGCCATCAGCGCGGTACCGACATCAGCCCCCAGAACAATCACCAGCGCGGGAGTCAGCGCCACCAAATCCTGGGCAACAAAAGAGGTCACCAGCATGGTAGTCGCGTTGCTGCTTTGTACCAGCGCAGTTACACCAATACCCGCACAGAAGGCGAACGGTTTTTTTTCAACACTGCGGCTGAGCACACTACGGAGATTTGCACCATAGACTCGCATGATGCCGGTACGCACAATGTGTGTGCCCCATACCAGCAGCGCCACCGCAGAAAGTAGATGCAGTAAAGTCAGCACTCTTTCTCCTGGTTAATTTAAGCGAAGAAATTCCTTCTCTTTCCAGTATATAACGGTTGGCGATATTTAAACGTTTCGGGTTGTAAACCCCCTCTCCCGTACGAGAGAGGGGGCAATTCGGTACTCAATCCGCGTCGTAGCCTAAATTCGGGGCTAACCAACGTTCAACCTCGGTGAC
>DASXXQ010000020.1:0-4864 GCA_036502985.1 Buttiauxella sp. | reverse complement strand
CCCTTTTTTGTCACAAACGCAGCACAGGGATCTGACGTTTAATTGGCAGTGGGTTGTCCACCACGTATACCAACGTAATCATAAAAATCTCAGGGGATTTTTCACTATGTCTAATCATTCTCCGCGTGCAACCGGCGGTCTTGACGCCTGGTTCAAAATATCTGCACGTGGCAGTACCGTTCGTCAGGAAGTGGTGGCGGGTTTAACCACCTTCCTCGCGATGGTGTACTCTGTGATCGTCGTACCGGGCATGCTCGGTAAAGCAGGTTTCCCACCTGCGGCGGTCTTTGTGGCGACTTGCCTGGTAGCCGGTGTTGGCTCTCTTGTGATGGGCCTGTGGGCGAACCTGCCGCTGGCAATTGGTTGCGCCATTTCATTGACGGCGTTCACCGCATTTAGCCTGGTACTGGGGCAACACATCAGCGTTCCGGTTGCGTTAGGCGCTGTGTTCCTGATGGGGGTGTTGTTCACCATCATCTCTGCAACCGGTATTCGTAGCTGGATTTTGCGTAACTTGCCGATGGGCGTTGCGCACGGCACCGGTATTGGTATCGGCCTGTTCCTGCTGCTGATTGCCGCAAACGGTGTCGGTCTGGTTATCAAAAACCCACTTGATGGCTTGCCGGTCGCGCTTGGACATTTCGCCAGCTTCCCGGTAATCATGTCGCTAATTGGTCTCGCAGTGATTATTGGTCTGGAGAAACTGAAAGTACCGGGTGGCATTCTGCTGACCATCATCGGTATTTCAATCTTTGGCCTGATCTTCGATCCAACGGTGCATTTCTCTGGCATCTTCGCGATGCCGTCTCTGAAAGATGACGCGGGTAACTCCCTGATTGGCAGCCTGGATATTATGGGCGCGTTGAATCCCGTGGTTCTGCCAAGCGTTTTAGCGCTGGTTATGACGGCGGTATTTGATGCAACCGGGACTATCCGTGCTGTTGCGGGCCAGGCAAATCTGCTGGATAAGGACGGTCAAATCATTGATGGCGGCAAAGCGCTGACCACTGACTCCTTGAGCTCTGTGTTCTCCGGTCTGGTGGGGGCGGCTCCAGCTGCGGTATATATCGAATCTGCGGCCGGTACGGCAGCAGGCGGTAAAACCGGCCTGACAGCTATCACTGTCGGTGTGTTGTTCCTGCTGATTCTGTTCCTTTCCCCGCTCTCTTATTTGGTTCCTGCTTACGCGACCGCTCCGGCGTTGATGTACGTGGGTTTGCTGATGCTGAGCAACGTGGCAAAAATCGACTTCGCTGATTTCGTTGATGCAATGGCGGGCCTCATCACGGCGGTATTCATCGTGCTGACCTGTAACATCGTTACCGGCATCATGATTGGTTTTGCCTCGCTGGTGATTGGCCGCGTAGTGTCTGGTGAGTGGCGTAAGCTGAACATTGGCACCGTCGTTATCGCAATTGCATTGGTTGCGTTCTACGCAGGCGGCTGGGCGATTTAAGATTTAATTTTGTGCTCTTCAGGGTGGATGAGCGTAAGCGACATCCACCCTACAAAAAACATCCTGCCCCACTTCAAGTCTTTTCCTGTTTCCTTCCGGTATAAAAAATTGTTTTACTATCAGGTAAAATAAAGCCCTGCAAAAAGGGGTTCACGACACACCGCGACTAAGGAAAGCATGGAAATTTTCTTCACTATTCTCATCATGACTTTTGTGGTTTCGCTTTCTGGTGTGGCAACGCGCATGCTGCCATTCCAGATCCCGCTTCCGTTAATGCAAATTGCAATAGGCGCGCTACTCGCCTGGCCACACTTCGGTTTACATGTCGATTTCAACCCTGAACTGTTTCTGGTGTTGTTTATTCCGCCGCTGCTGTTTGCCGATGGCTGGAAAACACCGACGAGTGAATTTCTCCACCACGGACGCGAAATCATTGGGTTGGCGCTGGTATTGGTACTGGTCACCGTCGTGGGTATTGGCTTCCTGATTTACTACCTTGTGCCGGGTATTCCGCTCATTCCTGCCTTTGCGCTGGCGGCAGTGCTCTCGCCAACGGATGCCGTGGCACTTTCCGGTATTGTCGGGGAAGGTCGCATTCCTAAGAAAATCATGGGGATTTTGCAGGGTGAAGCGTTGATGAACGACGCCTCGGGCCTGGTATCGCTGAAAATGGCCGTCGCGGTAGCCGTCGGCACCATGGTGTTTACCGTGGGTGGTGCAACCGTTGAGTTCTTTAAAGTCGCTATTGGCGGCTTGCTTGCGGGTATCGCCGTGAGTTGGTTATACGGTAAATCGCTACGCCTGATGAGCCGCTGGAGCGGTGACGAACCGGCCACGCAAATCCTGCTGTTGCTGCTGCTGCCATTCGCTTCTTATCTGATTGCCGAACATATCGGTGTTTCTGGCATCCTGGCCGCGGTTGCTGCGGGGATGACCATCACGCGTTCTGGCGTATTGCGCAGTGCTCCGTTGGCTATGCGCCTGCGTGCAAACAGCGTTTGGGCGATGCTCGAATTTGTGTTCAACGGCATGGTGTTCTTGCTGTTAGGGCTGCAATTACCGGGTATTTTGACCACCTCGGTTGCGGCGGCAAACGCCGATCCGAACGTTGAATTATGGATGTTGTTCCTTGATATCGGGCTTATCTATTTCGCCCTGATTGGGGTTCGTTTCTTGTGGCTGTGGGCGATGAAACGCATCAGCCTACGCTTTATGAAAAAGCGCCCGCTGGAGTTCGGTTCTTACACTACGCGTGAACTGGCGGTTGCATCATTTGCAGGTGTCCGTGGGGCAATCACGCTTGCGGGTGTGCTTTCCATTCCACTGTTCCTGGGTGATGGAACGCCATTCCCGGCGCGTTATGAGCTTATCTTCCTTTCGGCGGGCGTGATTCTGTTCTCACTGTTTGCCGGGGTTATTATGCTGCCGATTTTGCTGCATAACGTGGAAGTTCCCGACAAATCAGTGGCGCGTAAAGAAGAGCGCATCGCCCGTGCCGCAACGGCAGAAGTGGCGATTGTCGCGATTAAGAAAATGGAAGAACGCCTGCATTCTGACGTTGACGAGAACATTGACGATCAACTGCTAAAAGAGGTGAGTTCACGTGTTATCGGCAACTTGCGGCGCAGGGCTGACGGGCGCAACGATGTCGAAAGCAGCGAGCTTGAAGAGAACCTTGAGCGTCGCTTCCGTCTGGCAGCACTGCGTTCAGAGCGCGCCGAGCTATACCATTTGCGCGCCACGAAAAAAATCAGCAACGAGACGCTGATGAAGCTGCTGCACGATCTTGATTTGCTCGAAACGCTGCTGATAGAACAGCAATAACGCGTAGCGGTTCCTCTCCCTTTCTGGGGGAGAGGGCCGGAGCGAAAGCGCCTACGGATGCTCCGGCCAAAATTCCTTACAGCATGTAATCCACGCCTGCGCACTCTGGGAAATATAAACCCCTTCCCGCCAAATCATTGCCAACTGCCAGGTTAAATCGCTATTTAATGGCAGCCACATTAGCGTGTTTTTATCCAGCTTCTGGCAAATAGTCTCTGGCAGAATCGCCAGCCCGACGCCCGCCTGCACCATGGCTGCCAGGAAATCCCATTGCCCGCTACGCACCGCAATACGCGGGGTAAATCCATGCTCTTGAAACAGCTGAATCAGCTGGCGGCTTAATGCGAAATCTTCGTTGTAGATAAGCAAAGGATGAGCGGCGAGCTCAATAGGATCGATGCTTTCGCGCGTCGTCCACGGGCCGGAACGTGGCACCAGGACGCACAGTGGATTGTGGAGCAACGGTAGCGTAGAAAAAGTATGTTCGTCGTCGACGGGAAGCGCTGTCATGGCTAAATCCAGCTCGCCATTGAGCACCGCCTGTTGCACCGTTAACCCGCCAAATTCAGAAATCTTCAACTCAACGCCGGGGTAGCGTTGGCGGTAAAGACTGATGGGGCCTGCCATCATCATGCCAACCATGGGAGGAATGCCGAGGCGCAACACGCCTTTATTCAGATGGTTAATGTCGCCAAGTTCGGCTTCAAGCTGGCGAAATTCCGCCAAAATTGCCAATCCTCGTTGATAAACGACTTCGCCAGTATCCGTCAGTAACAGTTTGCGACCATCACGGATGAGCAGCGTACAACCCAGTTCATCTTCGAGATTGCGCAGCATCTTGCTGATGGTTGGCTGAGTGACAAACATCTTCTGGGCGGCGCGGGTAAAACTTTGCTGGCGAACCACCTCAACAAAATAACGCAGCGTCCTGATGTCCATAACTATTCCTGTTGGCTATACCTCTGATGATTTTAATTCATTTCTGGCAAACCAGTGAGCTAACTATAATTGCCACCTCACATTTTTTGGAGTGCCACTCTCATGGCCCTGGCGTTACGTGGTTTTACGCCTGTTCTTTTTCGCCGTATTCAGGTACCGGTACAAGTTACGTTGTACGTCGTTATCTTTCTGTTTGCACAATGGCTGGTTGACCTCTGGCATTTGCCGCTCCCGGCAAATCTGGTGGGCATGTTGCTGATGTTGCTGATGATTGTGTGCCGTGTGGTGCCAATCAAATGGATACGAGCAGGTTCGCGCTGGTTGCTGGCAGAAATGTTACTGTTCTTCGTTCCCGCCGTGGTAGCGGTAGTGAATTACGCCGAGTTACTGATGGTTGATGGCTGGCGTATTTTCCTGGTTATTGCCATTAGCACTGTGCTGGTACTGGGTACAACGGCGCTGGTGGTGGATAAAGTGTACCGTTTTGAGCTGGCGCGTATTGCCCGCAGGCAGGCTCGGGGTGAGTAATTTTCAGTTAAGTCTTTTGTGCCTGATGATTACGCTCGGGCTCTATTTTGCTAATAAAAAACTGTATCGCCGCTTTCGTAAATTACCGCTTATGCCGCTGTTGCTCACCCCGTTATT
>DASXXQ010000019.1:0-2907 GCA_036502985.1 Buttiauxella sp. | reverse complement strand
CAGGTTACTTGCCCACCCCACTTCGTCTGAAGTGCGTGGTCAGCGACGATTCTTGTGTCTTGAATGGGTCCGTGCACCAGCTGCCATTCCGTCTTTCGTGAACCTCGATTGCAACCCACATGCTAAGGGGTGCCGAAGCTAACGTCGCCCATTTGACCTCTTCGGTTGCTCAACGAACACCACAAGCGCCACGCACGTGGCGTCGGTGTGAAACTGCCCTCCGTCTTTTCTGATTCCATAGGATTCCAGTCTGGTGGGGCATCTTGCCAGACCCATCCACACCACAAGAAATAATCTTCGTAGGTGGCGATATTCAGGAGCGTAACCATTTCCGATTTTGGATACGGCCCCTCGTACAGAACCGGGATATTGCGTTTGAGGTCGTATAGTCCGTATATGGCGGGACTGCGCTTGGTGGCACGGCGAATGCACTTCACCGCGAACCGCTTCACGGTCTTCCCTGAAGGGTTAACCCACATTTGATCCTTGAGCCATCCCATGGCTTGCAATTCTGATTCAAACCCAACCGGCAGGACAGATTACATCGGTCATGCCCAGCGCCCGGGGTGGGCCCAGCTTTGGACTCTCGTGGCACCGACCCAATGAAAGTCGATGCCCCACTCTTCGCGTTTTGTTGTCTAGTCCCGGGACATGGTTTACATTTTGTCCCTAGACATCCTTTACAGTGGGTGGCGAGGAACTGGGCCTCGGAATCCAGCGCTCGACGATTTTCGAGCGCTGGATTCCGGGGTCCAGTTCGCGGAGCAGAGTGGTGCAGTAAAACACCATCATCCGTCCCTCCAGCGGCACCACTTGTACCCGTTCTCCCGCCAACGCTTTACTCACTTTCCACTTTTGGTTTCGGATATCCAGCTGTCCGTAGCAATCGAGTTTCAGCACCCAGGCACCAGCCGGATACTCCCAGCGCGGAGGGTGTGGATCGTAGCGACGCAGGCTGGGACGCCACAACGTGGCCGGCGTCTGCATCCCGAGGGCTTCATGCGGGCGGACGTGGTTGTGCTCCCAGCGATAGGCGTCCAGCCAGGCTTGTCTCTTGTCGGGCGGCACACCACGCCGTTGCAAGGCCCGTTGCAGCGCTCCGTGAAAGCGTTCAACTTTCCCCTGGGTCTGGGGATGGCGAATGCCGCTCCAGTGCAAGCGGATGCCTTGCCGCATCAGCCACAACGACAGGTGCGTTTGCCCGGAAGGGGATTGCTGGCTCCACCACGGCGTTCCGTGATCCATCAACATTCCTTCCGGAACTCCGCAGCGCTGAAAAGCCTCTTCCAACTGCTCGCGGACGGCTTCGCCATGCGTACTGCCGTTGGCCGCCAGGGCGATCAGATAACGGCTGTGGTCGTCCAGCACCGACAACGGTCCGACGGTCTGCGGCCAACCCTTGGGACCTTTGAAGTCCATCTGCCACAACTCGTTGGGCTCGCCACGCTCAAAGCGTTGCGTGGCCGCATCTCGCCGATCCAGGTCGCGCACCAGATCGTGACGCAGCAGAATGCGGTGGATGGTGTTGCGCGGCAACTCCACTCCCTGGCGCGCCAGGAGCACCTTGAGCTTGCGCGCGCCCCAATCGGGGTAGCGCTGCCGCAGCTGAACTACCTGACGCTCCCGTTCCGGATCGGTCCGCTCCGGACTGCGATGCGGCTTGCGGCTGCGTTCGGCAATCCCCTCCACCCCCAATTCGCGATAGCGTTGCAGCCACAAATATCCTGTCGGGCGAGAGATTCCATAGGCAGCGCATAGTGCGCGAAACGTCCGCGTCTTCTGTGTCGCTTCCACCACAAAACGTACGCGTTGTTCGTGAACATCCATGGTCTTCCACGCCATCCCGGTTGCACCCCAGCGCGTGCTCTGCACGCGCCGGGAGTGTAAAGGATGTCTCGGGACAATGTGTAAAGGATGTCATGGGACTGAACACACCGAACACGCAAGGATGGGGCACCGCACTGTCGAGCTTCGCTCGACCGGACAGCCGAGGGCAGCTTCACATAAATCAGGCGACGGCTTTGGTTCTTGGGCTGGATGCCTGGCCTTTGGCCGATGGCCTCGCCAGAAAGCTTACCAGCGCGCTGTTGACTTCGTCGGCATGCGTCCAGGCAACGTTGTGGGGGCCGTCTTTGATCACGACGAGTTCAGCGCCGTTGATCAACTTGGCCGTACGTTGCCCCGCAGCCGCAAACGGAACGATGCGGTCGGAGTCGCCGTGAATAACTAGCGTGGGGACGTCGATCTTGGCCACGTCATTGCGGAAATCTTCGCCCCAGGTGGGCACACAGGCCAGGCTGGCTGTGGCGGAAGCGATGGCAGCGACATTCCAGCTTGCCTGGACTGCCTGCTCGCTGACGCGTTTTCCAAGATTGACATCGGTGTTGTAGAAGTTTTTGAAGAACTCGCTGAAGAACGCGTAGCGATCGGCGGCCACCGCTTTCTCGATGCCCTGGAACACGCTGCCATCGACTCCTTCGGGATTGTCCGCAGTCTTCAGCAAGAAAGGCGGCACGCCTCCGATGATGACGGCTTTGCTCAGGCCCTTCGATCCGTATTTGCCGATGTAGCGAGCCACCTCCCCCCCACCCATGGAGAAACCGACGAGGGCAAAATCGCGCAGCTTCAGATGAGTGACGAGTTTGTGGAGGTCTTCGGCGAAAGTGTCGTAGTTATAGCCGGTAGTCGGCTGGCTGGACTTTCCGAATCCTCGCCGATCATAGGCGATGACGCGGTGGCCGGCGTTTAGAAGGGCGGGAACCTGTCTTTCCCAAGAGGCGCTGCTGAGCGGGTATCCGTGAATCAGCACCACGGGTTGCCCGGAGCCGTGATCTTCGTAATAGAGGTGGATGGAAGTTGAATTTTCTTTACCGACATCAACGTAGGACATGATGCTCCTCCTTGCGA
>DASXXQ010000018.1:0-10152 GCA_036502985.1 Buttiauxella sp. | reverse complement strand
GTGCCTGCAACCAACACGCCTGAAGCTCGAAGGATGATGAGTAACTGCCCAGGCAAAGCGAAACAGATAAAACCTGGTACACTCGTCGCGGATAACAGATATTCTTAGCAGATTGTCTTTATGCCATTCCTTTATTGATTTCCAGGATAGATCCTGACTATGCAAAAATTATTACGATTGCCACTACTACTGGCATTGTTGTCGTGTTTGATGATGATGCCCTTACTGTCCCATGCGGATGAACCTACAGGGCAAGCGGCGACTGAAGAACCCGCGAAGGTGAATGCCATTACCGCTCTGCCTGCGTTGCAAAAACGACTGGACTCACTCAAACAGCGGGTATCGACAGCAAAAACTGATAAGCAATTCACCAGCCTTAATGATGATTCGCAAAAACTGGTGACTGAGGCCGAAAAGCTCGCTGTCGCACTGGCCCCACAATTAACCCAGGTTCAGGCGCAGTTGGATGTCCTTGGGCCACTTCCGGCACCGGGCACACTTGCGGAGACCCCACAGGTCGTTAGCCAGCGTAAGCAGTTAAACAGCAATAAGACTTTGCTTACGACGCAAATCGAACAAACCAAAGCCATTTCCGTTGGTGCGCAAAACCTCTCTTCACAAATTTACGGGTTGCGTCGCGACGCGTTGAAAACGCAAATTGCCCTTAACACTGGCAGTATTCTTGGCGAGAATTTCTGGTCTCCGGTGTTTGCTCCAAACGATAAGGATGCTGCGCGCTTTGGCGAATTTGGCACGCAAGTTAGCGACGCCTGGCAGCAAGCCTGGAGTGACGATTGGCGTTGGGGCACTGGTATCTATCTGTTTTTAGCACTGGGCATTGGGTTGTTTGGCCGCCAACTACTTGATAGACCAATGAACTGGGTTCTGCCTCGCTGGTTGCCGCAGGGGCGTTTTCGTCGTAGCTTCCTCGCCTGTTTCACCACATTAAGTACTACACTAACGCTGGGCATCAGCGTGCAGTTGCTGTGCTATACCTTCACGCGCCTGCCCGACACTTCGCAATGGGTGAACGAGTTTGCCGAACAGCTGATTAAACTGACCTATTTTTCAGCGGTAATTGCCGGTTTGGGTATTGCTTTGCTCTCTAATCGCCATCCTACCTGGCGTCTGCCGGGGATTGCCGATCCGCTGGCAAAAACGCTGGGCTCATTCCCGATATTGCTTGCCACGTTTATCTTTATCTTCGGCATTATTGAACAGCTCAACGCGTTAGTGGGCGCCAGTTTGGACGCCACATTGTTTGGCAACGGACTGGGGGCTTTGCTGGTAGCGCTCAACTGCATCATTGCGCCAATCCGCGTCAATCGGATACGCCGCCAGATGCTTTCTGACGGTGAACACACCGAGGCTCGTTCAACGGTTGCTGGGCTGATTCACCTGGTCATTAGCCTCACGGCCTTCGTTATCGTGCTGACATTGCTCATTGGTTACATTCCGTTGGCCCGCTTCGTCACCTTCGAACTGCTGTGGATAGGGCTCGTAACTTCTAGCCTTTATCTGCTGATTCATTTCGTGGTGGATTTATGCGAAGCAATCTTCTCACCAGCCACTCACAGCGGAAAAATCCTCAAAAGCACGCTTAGCCTGAATGACCGCCATCTGTCGCTCGCCGCAACGCTATTTTCAGCCCTCGGAAAAACAACTCTATTATTGATGGCAGCCGTCGCGCTGCTTAACGGTACTTTTGGCTCCACCACTCCAATGGAATTGCTGACGAAAGTTGCCGAAATGTGGGGAGGGAAAGGTCTCGAAGGAATGAAAGTCATTCCCGCACACGCCCTTAACGCGATGCTGTGTCTGGTGATTGGCTGGTATGTGCTACGTTCCACTCGCCGCTGGCTGGATAATGAATTCCTGCCAAAAACCATGATGGACCGTGGCCTGCGCGCATCGCTTGTGACGCTGTTCACCAACGTTGGCTATGTGCTGATTATCATGCTCACGCTGTCGATGCTCGGCATTGAATGGGACAAACTGGCGTGGATAGTCAGCGCCCTGTCGGTCGGGATCGGTTTTGGCTTGCAGGAAATTGTGAAGAACTTTATCTCCGGCTTGATTCTGTTGACTGAACGGCCGGTAAAAGTGGGTGATCTGGTGAGTATCAGCGGCGTTGAAGGCGACATTCGCCGCATCAACGTGCGTGCCACAGAGATTCAACTAGGTGATAAATCCACGGTTATTGTACCGAACTCGCAGCTAATCTCACAAAACGTGCGCAACGCCACGATGGGGAATGCGCAAGGTGTGGCGACGATTTCGCTAACGTTCCCATTAGATATCGACCCTGAACAAGTGCGTAATTTACTGCTTGAAGCGTATAACTTGCACGAGTCAATTCTGGAAAATCCACAACCCTCAGTCAGCTTCAAAGAACTCGGGCCGACCGGGATTGTGCTGAGCGTAACGGGTTACGTGAATAGCCCGCGTATGGTGAGCTCGACCCGCAGCGATCTGCTCTACGAAATTCTGAAAATGCTGCGTGCCGAAGGAATTAGTCTGAGCCAGACGCAAACCATGATCCTTGAGCAGCCTGTGAATAAATCTGTCGCTGAGGAATAACAGTAAGAGCCACGATGAGAGTTGATCGTGGCTCACCTTTCACTTCGAATGAAAGCATAAAAAGGTCATCTGAAAGGCGTTGTCTGTTAAAGATAATTATTAGGAATATTTACCAAATAACACATTCACCAATTTGATTTATGTCAATATCACTTACTCTGCTCAAAAGCATTATCTCGCCCAGAAATCCTTCCACTTCTTATAGTACCGCAAGGGTAATAATAAGAAGTGCTATTCAACAATAAGAGAGTTAATGATGAGCAAACTGAAAGCGATCGCACTGGTGCTGGGCTTTGTTGCCTTTTCTGCTAGTGCTGCACTGCCACTTTTTAACGGTACTGGTTTCCCGGGTGACGTGCACATTGATGCGGGTGGTCCTGTTTACCTGAACGGTAAAGAGATGAAACTGAAGAAAATTAATGACAATTTCTATGAGGCCACCGGCCAGGGCGTAACACTTTCCATCTCTGTTTCACCTGACGGCAATGCAGGCGTTAGCTGGACTGGCAAAAAACGCGCACACGGTGAAATCCTTTCAGCGGCGGATAAAGCAAGCATGGCAAAAGGCCCTTCCGGACGTGAACTGGATTGCAGCCGTAAAGATCTGACTAGCGCCGAAATTAAGGCCTGCCAATAAAAAAACCGGTCACGGAGGACCGGCTTTTAGCTCATCGCGAATTACGACAGCAATTCAATCGGCTCATCATTCCCACGAGCACGCCACAGCACGAACCAGCGTTGAATCGACGCAATCATAATGACCAGGCCCAGCGCCACCATCACAATCGAAATCGTCCCGTTGAAAATGTTGAAACCTTTCGCCGCGCTATTGAAGTAAACGTTTTTCACCATCCAGTACGCTGCATAGTTTACCGTCACATACAGATACGACAGCGGTATCAGGCAAGTGAGCACATACCAGCGTTTTTCTGACATGCGCAGAATGATCGTCGCGCCAATCATCAGGCCAATGGAGGCCATTAACTGGTTAGAAACGCCAAACAATGCCCATACCGAGTTGATGTCGCCTGAATTCAGCAGATAACCCCACAACAAGCAGGCCACGATACTGCAACCAATTGCCCCCGGCATCCAGTTGGTGCGTTTTAGCGGAGCCCAGATATCGCCGAGGAAATCTTGCAGCAAGTAGCGTGCAACGCGAGTACCGGAATCCACCGCAGTCAGAATAAATACCGCTTCAAACATCACCACAAACTGGAAGAAATAGGATGCCAGATGACTGAACCAAGGAATACGGGTGAAGATATCCGCCATACCCACGGCCAGGGTCACCGCCCCACCGGTACGACCATAAAGATCAAGGCCGATGGATTCGCTCAACTGCGGTAAATTCACCACGTTCATACCCAGACCTGCAAACACTTCAGGCGAGGAGTTAATGGCGAAGTAATCCGCTGGATGCAGTGCGGTTGCCGCGATCAACGCCATCACACCGACCACACATTCAGCAAGCATGGCACCGAAAGCAACCGGCAGAATATCGTTCCATTTATCGATTTGCTTCGGCGTTGTGCCGGAGCCGATAAAGGCGTGGAAACCAGAAATTGCGCCACAGGCAATAGTGATAGAGATAAACGGCCAAACCGGGCCAGCCAGCACAGGGCCATTACCGTGGATAAATTCCGTCACCGCCGGGAACTGGATTTCCGGATTGATGAACACCACGCCAACCACCAACGCACCGAATACGCCAATTTTCATAAAGCTGGAAAGATAGCCGCGTGGAGTCAATAGCATCCACACCGGCAGTGCCGTTGCGAAGAATGCATAGAATGGCAACACCAGGCTAACCGTTGAGGCACGCAGGCTCAACCATTCACCAAATGAAGATTCCTGGATATACGGGCCGATTATAACGCAGGCAAAAATCACGATAATGCCAACCCATGTTGCGCCACGCATGCTACCGGTGAAACGCTCCCACAGACCGACGCAAATCGCCACAGGGATAGTCATGAAGACCGCAAAGGTGCCCCATGGGTTACGTTCCAGCGCGTGAACCACCACCATCGACAAACCAGCCATGGTAATGGTAATAATGAACAGCATCGCAAGACCCGTACACCAGCCCGCAACAGGGCCGAGCTCCGCTTTTGCCACTTCTGAGAGTGACTTACCACGGTGTTTCATGGACGCAAACAGCACCACGGTGTCGTGTACCGCGCCGCCTACCACACAGCCTATCAACAGCCATAAGAAGCTCGGCAGATAACCGTATTGTGCCGCCAGTACCGGGCCAACCAACGGGCCTGCGGCCGCAATGGCGGCAAAGTGGCTGCCGAAGTTGACCCATTTCTTAGTTGGGACGTAGTCTTTGCCGTCCTCAAGAACATGCGACGGTGTGATTTCTGAGTCATCAGCATTGAGAACCTTACGAACGAAGAACACTCCGTAAAGGCGATAGCAGATGGCAAGAATACACAGGGTCGCGATAACAAACGTTAATGCGTGTTGCATAACCCACTCCAGAGCCAAAGATAAAAAGTTCAGCGCTATGCTGGCACGGGTTTAGAAAGCAACGGGTGGGAGTTTGAGTGAGCGGTCAAATAGGGAGTTAAGCGGTAAGCCTGGTGCGGTGAGCGGTTTTGGCATAATTAAAAAGTCGGATGTCGCTTGCGCTAATCCGACCTACGAAAACAGACATAAGTCGGAGTAACGTCAGAGACATCCATCCACCAAGCCGTTGTAGGGCGGATTAGCGCCAGCGACATCCGCCAACCAAATAGCGGTTATAAGGCGGATTAGCGTCAGAGACATCCATCCACCAAAGCAGTTGTAGGGCGGATTAGCGCCAGCGACATCCGCCGAATGATATTACTTCTCTGGACGCAATGCCTTCACCTGCCCGGCGGTCACATCACCCGGTAAACCACCCCAGGTCACGCGCAGGTAGTTCACCAGTTCAGCGACTTGTTCGTCATTCAAACGATCGCCAAAGCCAGGCATGCTTTGCATACTTTCACCGTTCGGGAAATTCTGCGCAGGCAGGCCATCAAGCACCGAGACAATCAGGTTTTTCGCGTCTGGCTGGCGCAAAGTGGCGTTGTTGAGCATAGAAACAGCCACATGCGGTTTACCTTCCCCTTCACGGGCATGGCAACCAGAACACTGATCCAGATAAGTCATACGCCCTGCTTCGCTTCCTTTGCCGAGTGGCGCAGGAACCGCCACCGGGGGCGCTTCTCCCATCAGATATGTCGCCATTGCTTTTTGATCTTCAGGCGTCAGATGCTGGGTACTCAAATCCACCACCATATGCATTTCGCTAAACGCGCTACCCTGTGGCGCAAAGCCCGTGGTGAGGAATTGCTTCACATCCTGCGGTGTCCAGCCACGCTGCGCTAATGCTTTAGGCGTTATATCGGGCGCCATAAAACGCCCTAACTCCCCGCCCTGCATCGCTTTATCGAGCTTCATCTGACCCAGTAATCCGCGTTCGGTATGGCATTCGCCACAATGCCCAAGCACATCCGCCAGATAACGCCCGCGATGCCAGTCGGCTGAGTCGCCTGTGGAAATCGCCGGAAGCGGATCTTTGCTGTGGAACATAATATTCCAGCCAATCAGCGCGATACGCTGGTTGAACGGGAAGCTCATCTCGTTATCAGGCGTTGCAACATTCACCGCTGGGCGCGTCATCAGATAAGCATAAATATCGTCTGAATCCTGGCGTGTGATATTTTTGTATGACGTGTACGGCATTGCCGGGAACAGGTGACGCCCGGTTGGCGTAACGCCCTCGGTCAATGCTTTGTAGAAATCATCTTTCGTCCAACGGCCAATACCATAGTCAGCAGAAGGTGTGAGGTTGCTGCCGTAAATCGTGCCGTAAGGGGATTCCAGCGGATAACCGCCTGCAAGCGGAGCACCGCCAGAAGCTGTATGGCAAGCCGCGCAGTCAGCCGCTTTCGCCAGGTAACTCCCCCGCTCGATTTGCTCTTTGCTGGCAGTCACTTTTTGCACTGGGCCGTCATACGTGCGGTATTCCCGCCAGTACAAAATCGCCACAATAATAATGACGATCGCCAGCACAATTAGCGCGAGACGTTTTTTCATTTCGCCGCCCCCTTCACCAACCCTGGTGTTTTCAGCACCACATCACGCACGGCTTCGTAGTAACGCACATAACCCGTGCAGCGGCAGATGTGATTTTCCAGCGCATGAGAAATCGCCCCTTCCAGTTCTTCGCGCTCGATAGGCTCACGTTTCAGTTTTTCAACGAAAATAGTGGCCGCGTTGACGAAGCCTGGCGTGCAGTAGCCGCACTGGAAGCTGTAGTGATCAAGGAAAGACTGCTGAATGGGCGACAGCTCGACTACGTCACCTTGTTCATCTACTTTGGCGTGCCCTTCAACGGTACGCACTTTTTTACCGTTAAAGAAATGCGCGCCGGTAATGCAGGTACGCACCTCTTCGCTGGTGCCGCTTGGGTTATCGACAATCGCAACGCAGGCGTGGCAAATGCCTTGCCCGCAGCCCAGGCGCGAACCGGTCAGATAGACATATTCGTGGAGGAAATCGATCATCATCAATCCTTGCGGCACGTCAATCGGGCCGTACGGTTTGTTGTTGATGGTCAGAGTCATTGGTTTAGTTTTGATGCTCATGGTAATACCTCACGAATATTTTCAGCACGGACGGGCAAATCACGGAAACGATGGCCCGTTGCATCGGCAATGGCGTTAACCAGAGCGGCGACAACCGGGATCATCACGACTTCAGCCATACCTTTTGGCGGGTCGGTTTCCGAGAGCGCTGGCAACACGTCGCCCGTCTGTTTCCAGACAGCAACATCGCTTGCTCGCGGCAGGTGGTAACGGTTGAAGTTCCATGTCCCGTTGCCTGGTCCGTCTTCGTAGAGAGGTAAATATTCGTGTAGCGCGTGCCCGATACCCATTGCCAGCCCGCCCTGCAACTGCCCGGAGACCAATTCCGGCACGATTAAGTTGCCGCACTCCATAATGGAGTGATGGTTGAGAAGCTCGACTTCACCGGTAGCGAGGCTTACTGCGACTTCGGCCAACGTACCGACGGCGCTGTAGTAGGTCACCGCAGCATTGTTTCGTTGGGTTGGCGGGTAGTAGACATGCGCGCGAGCAAGTGTTGCAAACTCACCCTCGCCGTAGCGCACCGCCAGGCCATCAATCGGCAGGCGTTTGCTTTGTTGATTAAGGGTGAAATCGGCTTCCGCCCACTGCCAGCGGTTAAATACGTGAACCACGGCACCGGTCATCAGCCCCATTTCATGGGCTTTTTTCGCCAGTAATTTGAGATCTAACACTTCCATTCCGGCGGCGGTTAAGCCTCCTTCAACCCAACGGGCATCTTCAATACGCACCACTAATGGCGCTGCCTGGCCGCCACCAATACCGGTCGTCCAGATAGCCATCGCCGCAGGCCATAAGCCTTGTTCAAAGATTAAACGCGCCGCTTCACGCGTGCTATGCGAGAAGTAATAAGCGGAGTTACTCGCACTGGAAGGTGAACAATAAGACGGTGACCACGCAGGGTTAGCGGCCAGTTTGTCTTGTTCCTCTTGCGACATAATGTACGGGTCGCCACTGGTAACAATCGGCAGCGTTGACCAGTCAGTGACCGAGAAATGCGCTTCGTCAGCCGGTTTACCCAGCCATTGTGCGCAAAGCACAGATTGCGACGTCGACATCCCGGTACCCATTTCCGCGCCGCTGTGGTGCAAAGTAATGCGCCCATCAGCGCTCACTTCCACACGGGCAAATGAGGTTTCCGCGCCCGTGCCAAAGTCTTTCTGCACGCAACCAAAGCCCACGCCGTAGCGTTTGCCTGGGTTTTTCATTTCAAATTCAGCTTTGCGTTCCGCACGTTTAAGCCAGATATCGTTTTTCGCCGCTTTTGCCAGCACTTCATCGACACGAATCGCACCGGCAGGGATCGCACCCTGGGTATTTTTCATTCCCGATTTCAGTGCGTTGCGCATACGGAATTCGATCGGGTCGATATTCAAGGCTGCCGCGATTTCATCGACCATCATTTCCGTAGCCGCCATACTTTGCAGCGTGCCGTAACCGCGAGCAGAACCGGCATCAATGGCACGGGAGGCCACGCCCACTGCGGACAAATCGCTTTTCGGGAAGTAATAAATTGATTGCGCCGCCGTTGCGCCAACCATCGACACCGACGGGGTAAAGTTGCTGCGCCCGCCGCCGTTTGCGGTCATCTCACCGAAGAACGATTGCAGGATGCCGGTCTTTTTGTTCACCGCAATGGTGTAGTCCATATCAAACGCATGGCGTTTGAGTGAACTCTGGAACTGTTCATAACGGTCGTTGGCAAGACGTACCGGATGCCCGTCGCCATACATTGCCGCCACGGCACCGTAATAAGGGAAGTTGTAGTGATCTTTGGAGCCGTAACCCACGGTGTAGCACGGATGCAGTATCAGTTGTTTTACCGGTTGGGTACGTTTTGCCAGCATGCGTGGCATCTCGTCGGCCACTTCCTGCGGTGATTGTGTAGGGATCACAAGGTGTAACGTTTGGGTGGTTTCATCGAACCAGCCGTTGGCGTTATCCGGTTCAAGTGCTGCAGTGTCGATTGACTGTGTGGTATAGCGACGTTGCAGTACCAGCCAGTCTTCTGGCGGGTTCTTCAGTTCATCGGAAATTTGGCTGGCGTAGAACATCCCCTCTTCATCCAGCTTGCCACCTTCGCGCCCTTGTGGCCAAACCGGTAGATGTTTTTTCATTGATACCGGGAAGATAGGCATGTCTTTCAGACTGGAGAAATGGTCATCATCTTGTGAAGTCGCACCACCCACGCGTACAAAGCGGAAGGTTCCCCATGGGTCGCGTTCCAGCGGCCCGGTTTCGGCACCGTACGTGATGACTTCATCTTTGAATTTCAGTTTGTCTTTGGCAAAGCGGAAACGGGCAAAGTCGTGATAAACAAGAATGGCGACGGCCTGGCCAAGATACGCCGGCGTTTTGCCGGTTGGCAGCAGCATGTCTTCGCCATAAAACGCCGGGAATGCCAGACCATCTCGCGCCAAATCTTCAGCAGTGACCAGACGGTCAGGCTGCAGATCGTCGCCTAACAATGAGAGGTCGATGCCGCTAAATAATCTGTCGGCTTTGGTGGTGCGCAAAATAAAGGCATGCGCCTGTTTCTGCGGCCAGTGCGGCATGTCTACTGCGCGAATATCACGCGCGAAGACTTTATGCCCCATGACTTTGGACTGCCCGTCGATTCTGAAACGGATGCGTTTATTTTTAGCATCCCAGTTCGGGGCAAGAAGGATCTTTTCTTCAAATAATGCGGCATAGGCGCGGCTATAAAGCGGGGCAAGATAAACCGCAACCCCTGCTACTACAGCACTTTTAATAAAGCGGCGCCGTGATGGATTAAAATTGCTCATAAAACATCCCATTAAAATTTTTTATTGTCTTTTTTTTGAACTACTTGAGCGCATTTTAATTACATCTCCGTAGTGATTATAAGTATATGCTTTTAAGCTAAATCATGTGAGAATTAACATCTCATTTTCATAAAAAAAACATTGTTGCGCAAATTAAC
>DASXXQ010000017.1:0-9093 GCA_036502985.1 Buttiauxella sp. | reverse complement strand
CCGCGATCGGCCCAAAACTCGCAAACTTTTTTCAGCTCAGCGCGAACCTGCGGGTTTTCCCAGTTAAGATCCGCCTGCTCTGGTGCAAACAGGTGCAGATAATACTGGCCACTTTCTGCATGCCAGCGCCAGGCATTGCCGCCAAATTTGGAGCGCCAGTTGTTGGGTAAAATGTCCGGCGTGCCGTCACGCCAGATGTAAAACTCGCGGTATGGGCTCTCTTTATTGAGCGATTCGTGGAACCAGGCATGCTGCGTAGAAGTATGGTTAAACACCATATCCAGAATGATGCGGATCCCGCGGGTGTGCGCCTCGGCGACCAGTTTGTCGAAGTCATCCAGCGTGCCGTAGGTTGGATCAATAGCGCAGTAGTTGGCGACGTCGTAGCCGTTATCAATCTGCGGCGAAATATAAAACGGGGTCAGCCAAATAGCATCAACCCCCAACAGCTTTAAGTAGTCCAGGCGCTTAATTACGCCTGCGAGATCGCCGGTGCCACTGCCGGTCGTGTCCTGAAAACTCTTCGGGTAGATCTGGTAGATGACACCGTGTTGCCACCAGGGAGGAGTTGTATTCATAGCACTTTCCTAAACGCCCGTCATACTTCGAGCCGCAACTGCGTTGGACGCGCTCGCTCACCCCAGTCACTTACTTTATAAGCTCCTGGGGATGAGCTGTCTTGCCGCCTTGCTGCAACTCGAACTATTTAGGGCATAAGTTAAAAATTGAACCACCAAAAATCTATACCACTAACAACGTGCCCTGACGGTACTTGCGCTTATACATCACGCTAGTCAGTACGATGGGAACCACGACTGCAATCAAAATCGCGAGGGAATAAACTTCCCAATACCGCGGCTGAATGGACAAGATGCCAGGCAAGCCGCCCACACCAATTCCATTCGCCATCACACCACTCAGGCCACACAGCAAGCCCGCAAGACCAGAACCAATCATCGCGCACAGCATCGGGAAGCGGTATTTCAGGTTGATGCCGTACATTGCCGGTTCCGTCACACCCAGATAGGCGGAAATTGCCGCCGGAACTGAAATCTCACGTTCGTTATGTTTACGGCTGCAAATGATGATGCCAACAACTGCTGATGCCTGAGCAATGTTAGACAGCGCAATCAGTGGCCAAACAGGCGTCCCACCCATGCTCTGAATCATTTGCATGTCGATGGCGAGCGTTGTCTGATGCACTCCGGTAATCACCAGCGGTGCATACAAAAAGCCAAACAGCGCGGCGCCGATAGGGGCAAAACTGCCGGTCATTAAGTGGCGAACCGCAAATGCCACACCGTCACCAATCCAGCGACCGAACGGGCCGATAAACGCATGCGCCAGGAATACCGCCAGAATCAGTGAACACACAGGCACTATTACAAGATAGAGGTAATCTGGCACGATGCGTTTCAGACGCGTCTCAATAAAGCCAAGAGCCAGACCCGCCAGCAGGGCTGGAATGACCTGCGCCTGGTAACCGACTTTCTCGATGGTAAACCAGCCAAAGTTCCACACTTCCGGAATTTTGCTACCTAATTCATAGGCATTCATCAGCTGCGGTGATACGAGCGTGACGCCAAGTACAATCCCAAGGATAGGCGTCCCACCCATTTTTCGCACGGCTGACCAGCAAATACCAACCGGCAGATAGAAGAAAATGGCCTCGCCAATCAACCATAAGAAGTCGTAGATGGATTGCAAAGAAGGGTGCATTTGCGCAAGCGTCTGGCCGTTGCTCATCGGCAAATCGCCAATCACGTTGCGGAAACCTAAGATCAAACCACCGCTGATTAGTGCAGGTAACAGAGGGAAGAAGATCTCCGCAAAGTGGGAAATCAATTGCTCATGCCATTTCATATTCTGGCGTGCGGCCAGTTTGGCTTGTTCTTTATCTGCTGTGCTATGTCCTGTAGACGCGATTAACGCCTGGTAGTAATCGCCCACTTCTGTGCCAATCACCACCTGGAACTGCCCGGCGTTGGTAAAGCAGCCTTTGACCATCGGCAGTTCTTCGATTTCTTTTGGGGAAGCCGCCGCTGGGTTATTTAATACAAAACGCAGCCGGGTAATACAGTGACTCACGGTTGCAATGTTGGCACGTCCGCCGACCAGGTCTATCAGCCTGTCTATATCCTGTTGTTTCACTTTGGCCATTTTTGATGTTCCGAAGGAGTGAGGGGGGGTAGCTGCGAACAAGGTTATCTTTTAAACTTTTTTATGAATACGGGAACGTTCCCGAAATCAGGTGACGATCACAATAAACCGTGAACGCTGACGGCTAAAGCAACGAACCAGGGATCACTATCTGGCGTAGAGAGCACGACTGCGTAATTTGGCCGATCAGCTGCCGCGCAGCCTGGCGTCCGGCTTCTGCGTAGCCTGGATCAAAGGTAATAATTTCTGGATGGAGGAATTTCATCAACGGTGTGCTGCCCACGCTTGCCAGTTGAAGCGTCGTAATGTGCTTTTCCTGCAAATACTTACTGGCCCCGAGGGCAAGGGTATCGGTGGCGCACACCAGAGCCGTGGTGTCAGGCATCAATACTTCTTCAACGTGATCATAACCTTGCTTCATCGCCAGGCCCGGAAGAACATAATTTGGCGTTAAAGCATGAGCTTTGCAAAAAGCGAGATAGGCCTGATGTCGGCGGTAGCCGGTCGTGATATCGCTATCAGGAACGCCAAGGAAGCTGATATGCCGATGGCCTTGTTCGTACAGGCGCATCATCAGAATAGAAATGGCCCCTTCGTCGTCATAACAAACAGAAGCAAACCCTTTGGCGTCTCGTGCCATTAAAACCAGCGTTGCTTGCCACGGCTGTAAAATTTTCTCGGGAATGCCGGTGAAGCCAAACAAAATGACGCCGTCGATATTACGCCGCTGCAAGACACCAAGATGCTCTTCAACCAGTTTCGGGGAAAACTGGCTTTCCATCATGATGGGATCGTAACCCTGCTCATACAGCGATGGCAGCATAGTTTGCACTGCCAGGTTTTCCGATAGTGAATCCAGGCGCGTCACAATAATGGCGACGACTTTATCGCTCTGCCCACGCATCGCGCGCGCCGAACGGGAAGGGGAGAACCCTTCTTGCTGCATTACCGCTTCCACGCGTTCACGCGTGCGGGCGCTGACCCCGCTTTCATTATTCAGAACGCGAGAGACTGTGGATTTACCCACTCCACTTAAACGGGCGATATCTTTTATCGTGAGGCGGTTTTGCATTGCGGCGTTCTTCCCTGCAATCAATTTCTTATAAGAGTAAGGCTTGTCAACGATACCACATTGAAAAAAAATCTGGTTTACATGAGGTTTAGTTTTACGGGTGTAGACTGTGCCCGTAGAAATATTTTTTAACCGGAGGCGACATGGAACCCGATCCCAGTCCTAAAACTGTAATGACAGGAATAATCCGGTAATACTCCCTTCTTATTAGATGTGGCTGCCTTACCGGATAGCGTAAGGCAGCGGCGTCGATCGTACTTTTCAATGATGTCCCTGCTGAAGAAAAATTTGGCCTGCGAGGCAAGGATTAGCCGTGCCTGCATGCTACCAGGTGCCGCATTATGCGGTGCTAAGGGACTACTATGCTGTTTAAAAATCTGACCCGGCAGTTGTTTGCACAACTCAGCCGTCACCTGCCACGTCGCCTGATCCAACGCGACCTGATGCCAGGTGACAATACTATTGCATCTGCACAAGAGGTTCCGGCCTCGCTTAGCGAAACCTGCCTTAAATATGCCGCAGCTTCCGAAGAGCAACTGTATCTCGATTTCCAAAGCCACCCGGAAGGGCTCAATGCGCGTGAAATTGAACGCGCGCTCGATCTGCATGGTTTGAACCAAATTCCGGCACAAAAACCGTCGCCGTGGTGGGTGCATCTGTGGACGTGCTACCGCAACCCTTTCAATATCTTACTCACAATACTGGGCATTATTTCCTACTCTACAGAGGATCTTTTTGCCGCAGGCGTCATCGCTCTGATGGTGGTGATCGCGACATTGCTGAACTTCGTTCAGGAAGCACGCTCCACCAAAGCGGCGGATACGCTAAAAGCGATGGTCAGCAACACCGCCACAGTGCTGCGCGTAATAGATGACAGCGGTGAAAATGCGTTTGTCGAAATCCCTATCGAAAAACTGGTTCCGGGCGATATCGTCAAACTGGCGGCGGGTGACATGATCCCTGCGGATCTGCGTGTGTTGCAGGCACGCGATCTTTTCGTCGGCCAGGCATCGCTTACCGGCGAATCCCTACCGGTTGAAAAAGTGTCGGTCAGCCGTGATATGTCACATAACAACCCGTTGGAATGCGACACGTTATGCTTTATGGGCACGAACGTTGTGAGCGGTACGGCGTTGGCAATGATCATTGCGACGGGCGGCAACACCTGGTTTGGGCAACTCGCCGGGCGTGTGACTCAGCAAGAAAGCGAACCGAATGCGTTCCAGAAAGGCATCAGCCGTGTGAGCTGGGTACTTATTCGCTTCATGCTGGTGATGACGCCAATCGTGCTGTTGATTAACGGGTTCACCAAGGGCGACTGGTGGGAAGCCGCACTCTTCTCGCTCTCTGTGGCGGTAGGTCTGACGCCTGAAATGCTGCCGATGATTGTTACCTCAACATTGGCACGCGGTGCGGTAAAACTCTCGAAACAGAAAGTTATCGTCAAACACCTCGATGCAATTCAAAACTTTGGCGCAATGGATATCCTCTGCACCGACAAAACCGGCACGCTGACGCAGGATCGCATTGTTCTGGAAACCCACACCGATATTCTTGGTGCGGTGAGCAACCATGTTCTGCACACTGCCTGGCTCAACAGCCATTACCAGACAGGGCTGAAAAATCTGCTGGATGTCGCGGTGCTGGAAGGTGTTGATGAAGATCATGCGCGTAATGCCGCAGCACGCTGGCAAAAAGTGGATGAGATCCCATTCGATTTTGAGCGCCGTCGCATGTCGGTGGTGGTATCCGAACAGCCAGAAGTTCATCAGTTGATCTGCAAAGGCGCATTGCAGGAGATCCTCAACGTTTGTTCGCAGGTTCGTTATGGCGATGAGATCGTGCCGCTCAGCGATTCCTTGCTGGAACGTATCCGCCGGGTTACCGACGATCTGAACCGCCAGGGTTTGCGTGTGGTGGCGGTTGCCAGCAAATTCTTGCCAGCGCGTACTGAAGACTACGGTCGTATTGATGAATCAGATTTGATCCTCGAAGGCTACATTGCGTTCCTTGATCCACCGAAAGAAACCACCGCACCAGCGTTAAAAGCGCTGAAAGCAAGTGGTATCGCGGTGAAGATCCTGACGGGTGATAGCGAGCTGGTTGCTGCGAAAGTGTGCCGCGAAGTGGGGCTGGATGTCGGTGAGTTAGTGACCGGCAGTGAAATCGAAAATATGAGCGATGAAGATCTCGCGAAACTGGCTCTGCGCACCACGCTGTTTGCCCGTCTGACGCCAATGCACAAAGAGCGTATTGTGCGTCTGCTGCGTGGTGAAGGGCATGTGGTTGGTTTTATGGGCGATGGCATTAACGACGCGCCAGCATTGCGTGCGGCAGACATCGGGATTTCAGTCGATGGTGCTGTGGATATTGCGCGTGAAGCGGCAGATATCATCCTGCTGGAAAAAAGCCTGATGGTGCTGGAAGAAGGCGTGATTGAAGGGCGCAGAACGTTCGCCAACATGCTGAAATACATCAAAATGACGGCCAGTTCTAACTTTGGTAACGTGTTCAGCGTGCTGGTGGCAAGCGCCTTCCTGCCGTTTTTGCCGATGTTACCGTTGCACTTACTGATTCAGAACCTGCTGTATGATGTGTCCCAGGTTGCGATTCCGTTCGATAACGTCGATGACGAGCAAATCAAGAAACCGCAGCGCTGGAACCCGGCGGATTTAGGGCGCTTTATGGTGTTCTTTGGGCCAATAAGCTCCATCTTCGATATTCTGACTTTCTGCGTGATGTGGTGGGTGTTCAAGGCTAACGTGCCGGAAGCGCAAACCCTGTTCCAGTCCGGTTGGTTTGTGGTGGGATTGCTGTCGCAAACATTGATTGTGCATATGATTCGTACCCGTCGTATTCCATTCATTCAGAGCCGCGCGGCCTGGCCGTTACTGGTTATGACGCTGGTGGTCATGGTTGTCGGGATTGCTCTGCCGTTCTCGCCGCTGGCAAGCTACCTGCAACTTGAGGCGCTACCTCTGAGCTACTTCCCGTGGCTGATTGCTATCCTTGCGGGATATATGACGCTCACTCAGTGCGTGAAGGGCATCTATAGCCGCCGTTACGGCTGGCAGTAATCTGAATCCTGGCGAGATGTGATCTGCATCTCGCCCTCTCTTCCCATAGTCTTGATGAATATTTCCACACGTGTTACCAGAGTGTTTTTGCTTTTTCTGGCCCGTCATCGTGAAAGGAATATTCATGTTTAAATCAATACGTTTGAGCTTGCTGGCTGGTTGTATCGCGACAACCTGCCAGGCATGGGCTGCACCGGCAGGCGATCTGCCGTTAATGCCCTGGCCGCAACAGGTTGACCGCCCGGCGGCGGAAGGAACGCTGGTTCTTGATAACGCCGTTTCGATAAAAATTAGCGGCGATAAACTCCCGGGAGCCACACAACGTTGGCGTCAGCGAATTTCCCAGCAAACGGGCTGGCAACTGCAACCAGAACAAACTAATCCTACAAAACCCACCATTGATATCCACATCAAAAAAACCGTTGCCCCATTACCCAAACTCGATAGCGATGAAAGCTATGAATTAAGCGTTACCGCGGAAGGTGTGAAACTCACCGCCAATACGCGGTTTGGCGCAATGCGCGGCATGGAAACCCTGCTACAGCTGATTCAGAACGGCCCTGAAAATACCTCGATTCCGTTTGTCGCCATCAAAGATAAGCCGCGCTTCCCGTGGCGTGGTTTGTTAGTCGATTCCGCCCGCCACTTCATGCCAATCAATGACATTTTGCGCCAGTTAGACGGCATGGCCGCCGCCAAAATGAACGTTTTTCACTGGCATTTGACTGACGACCAGGGCTGGCGCTTTGCTTCTACGGCTTACCCAAAATTACAGCAACTGGCCAGTGACGGGGACTTTTACACCCAGGCGCAGATGAAAGAAGTGGTGCGCTATGCCACTTCTCTCGGTATTCGTGTGGTGCCAGAAATGGACTTGCCGGGTCACGCTTCTGCGATTGCTGTGGCCTATCCGGAATTGATGAGTGCGCCTGGCCCGTATCAAATGGAACGCCACTGGGGGGTATTAAAACCGCTGCTTAATCCGACCAACGACGCTTCATATAAGTTTGTCGATGCCCTGATTGGCGAACTGGCAGCGATTTTCCCTGACAGCTATTTGCACATCGGCGGAGATGAAGTTGATGACGCGCAGTGGCAGGCGTCGCCAGAGATTCAGGCGTTTATGAAGCAACATAATCTAGCTGATACCCATGCGTTGCAGACTTACTTCAATCAACGGCTGGAAAAAATACTCGAAAAACATCACCGCCAAATGATGGGTTGGGATGAAATTTATCATCCGGATCTACCTAAAAATATTCTGATCCAGTCATGGCAGGGGCAGGATGCGCTGGGGGCTGTCGCGGCTAACGGTTACAAAGGTATCTTGTCGACGGGTTTCTATCTTGATCAACCGCAATCAACCGCCTATCACTATCGCAATGAGATCCTGCCGAAAGGATTGAATGGCATCGATGAGATCACGAAATCGGATAGCGCGCAAAGCTGGTATTTCAATATGCCGCGTCTGAAAGGGAGCGCGGTAGAAGGCAGTTTTACCCTGGTGAGCAGTGAAATGGCATGGCGCGGATTTATTGATTTCAAAGGAAAGTCCCGCCGCGCAGTGCGTGATATTCAGTGGTTAAGCCCAACGCAGGTGACCTTTACCGTTGACACCTGGATGGGGGAGACGCGTCCGGTGCTCACGCTGGAAAAAGACAAACTGAGCGGTTATATGCTGGTGGGGAACGTGCGTTATCCGACCACCGGGCAGAAACTTGATGATGTGCCTGATGGCACTCAGCCTGTTGTACCTACCCCTGAACAGATGACGAATATTCTGGGCGGTGAAGCGGCGTTGTGGGCGGAAAACGTGGTATCGCCATTGCTGGATATCAAACTGTGGCCACGCACTTTTGCTGTGGCAGAACGTTTGTGGTCGGCGGAAGATGTCAAAGATATCGACAATATGTACCAGCGTTTGCAAGCGATAGACGCATGGTCGACAGTTTCCGTTGGTTTACAGCAGCATGCGGCAGCGGCTCAACAGTTGACGCGCCTTGCGGGCACGCCAGACATTATGCCATTGCAGATCCTTGCCCAGGCCGTTGAACCGGCTCAGTACTACACGCGCCAGCACCTGAAATTCCAGGCCGGAAATTACCATCACTTCGAACCGCTTAACCGCTTTGCTGACGCATTAGGTGCGGAAAGTAACCAGGTGCGTGCGCTGGATATATGGGTCGATAAGCTGGTCGCCGATCCGGAAGATGGCAACAGTGCTGATTCGTTGCGCCACACTTTTGTCCGTTGGCAAAACAACACGCCAGATGTTCTGGAGTTGATCAACGGCAATTATCAGCTTAAAGCGTTAAAACCGGTGGCAGAAAATGTCGATAAGCTGGCGGGCATAGGGCTGCGTTTAACTGATTTAGTGGCTAAACAAGGCACCTTGAGCGGTGATGAAGTGGAAGGCATTCAGAAGCAATTGGATGAGGCTGCGCAAACGCAAGATGAAGTGGTGATTGCGGCGGTGTATCCATTGCAAAAACTGTTACGGGCAAGTGAGAAATAGCCCAGGTATTAAAGGCCGCGAGAGCGGCCTTTAAACATCATCGTTAGCGGCGAATCGCAATCGCTTCGATTTCAATTTTTACATCTTTAGGCAGGCGAGCAACTTCCACGCAAGAACGCGCTGGGAAAGTGGCTTTGTGCTCGTTAAAGAAGGCTTCGTAAGTCGCATTCACAGTCGCGAAATCATTCAGATCTTTTACGAAAACAGTCGTTTTAACGATATCGCCAACTTTCAGGCCAGCAGCTTCAACAATCGCCTGTACGTTTTCG
>DASXXQ010000016.1:0-9890 GCA_036502985.1 Buttiauxella sp. | reverse complement strand
ATCTCTTTCCAGAACGTGAATGATTACGGTGCGGTAACGCCTGCGCAAGCTGGCGTGATGCAGTAAAGCTGTACCAAAAGGAAACCTGGCAAATGATCAACAAGTCAGTCACTCCGCTTGCGGCGATGATAATGGCAGTGCTTTGGCCTGGAATAAGCTTAGGAGCAAGCTACTTTAACCCTGGTTTTTTGTCGGCAGAGGACGCCTCGGTTGCGGACTTATCGCGTTTTGAAAAAGGGAGCCATCAGACTCCGGGCGAGTATCGCGTGGATATCTGGCGTAACGGTGAATTTATCGCCACCCAGGATATTCGTTTTATCGCAAACGAAAAGGCGACTGGAGAGGCGACATCGAGTGGTCTTGTACCGTGCCTGGATGTTGACTGGCTCAAACGCCTCGGCCTGAACATGCTCACTTATCCCGAGCTTGCGAAGCTTAAGCCAGGGGAATGCGTGCCGCTGGCTGACATGATTCCGGATTCCGCAACCACCTTTGATTTTCCCAAACTGCGCCTGGACATTAGCCTGCCGCAAGCCTCTCTGCTCAACAGTGCACGCGGTTATATTCCCCCCGAGGAATGGGACGAAGGCATCCCGGCAGCACTGGTTAACTACAATTTTACGGGTAACCGTGGCAGCAATGACGATAACTATTATCTCAGTCTGCAAAGCGGTTTGAATTATGGGCCGTGGCGACTGCGCAACAGCGGTGCCTGGAACTACACCAACGGCGATGGCTACCACACCAATAGCTGGAACAACATCAGCACTTACGCGCAGCGGACAATCATCCCGCTCAAAAGTGAATTGGTGATGGGCGACAGCAACACCGGCAGCGATGTGTTCGACAGCCTCGGTTTTCGAGGCGCACGGCTGTATTCCGCCGACAATATGTACCCGGATAGCCTGCAAGGTTACGCGCCGACGGTCCGGGGGATTGCCCGCACCAACGCTAAAATCACCATTCGCCAGAATGGTTTTGTGATTTATCAGAGTTACGTGTCACCCGGTGCATTTACGATTAGCGATCTGAATCCGACATCTTCCAGCGGTGATCTTGACGTTACGTTGGACGAAAAAGACGGTACGCAGCAAAAATACACCGTGCCGTACTCCACCGTTCCGCTGTTGCAGCGTGAAGGGCGGCTAAAATTCGACCTGGTTGTCGGGGATTTCCGCAGCGGCAGCGATCAACAAGACACCCCATTCTTTACACAAGGCACCCTGATTGCCGGTCTACCTGATGGCTACACCGCCTATGGCGGCACGCAACTGGCTGAGCGTTACACCTCTTTCGCATTAGGCGCGGGTAAAAACCTGGGGGAATGGGGGGCGATTTCACTGGATGTCACGCACGCGCGTAGCAAACTGGCTGATGACAGCGAACATCAGGGCCAGTCACTGCGTTTTCTGTACGCCAAAACTTTGAACGGCTATGGGACCAACTTCCAACTGCTTGGCTACCGCTACTCGACGCGCGGGTTCTACACGTTGGATGAAGTGGCTTACAAAAATATCGAAGGTTACGAGTACGCCCCCGAAGACCCGAGTAATCACAATGCTGAGCCGGTCGTGCAGAGTTATCACAACTTGCGCAACAGCAAGCGGGGTCGTTTCCAAATGAACATCTCTCAATCTCTGGGTGACTACGGCTCGCTCTATGTTTCCGGTAGCCAGCAAACCTATTGGGAAACGAGCGAAAACAACACCTGGTATCAGGCCGGTTACGCCAGCGGATGGCGCGGTATTAGCTATTCACTTTCGATGTCATGGAGTAAATCGGTCGGTATTTCTGAAAGCGATCGCATCGCGGCGTTTAACCTCTCGGTGCCGTTTAGCACATTGCTGGGCCACGGTTATTCCCGCACCAGCACTATCGATCGTGCCTACGCCACCTTTGCCGCAAGCAGCAACTCTGACGGCGACAGTACCGTACAAACCGGAATCGGCGGCACGCTGCTTGAAGACCGCAACCTGAATTACAGCGTGACTCAGGGACACAGTGACAGTAACGGCTACAGCGGGAGCCGCGAATGCCAACTGGCAGGCCACTTACGGGACGCTGGGGCTGGGTTACAACTATGACCGTGACCAACACGATTACAACTGGCAGGCGTCAGGTGGAGTGGTGGGGCATGCTGATGGCATCACCTTTAGCCAGCCGCTTGGGGATACCAATGTGCTTGTCAAAGCTCCGGGTGCCAGTGGCGTTAACGTCGAAAATCAAACCGGTGTGAAAACCGACTGGCGGGGTTATGCGGTCATGCCGTATGCCGCGGTGTATCGCTACAACCGCATTGCACTGGACACCAATACCATGGATAGCCATACCGACATTGATAATAACGTCAGCAGCGTTGTACCGACGGAAGGCGCGTTGGTGCGGGCGGAATTCAAAGCGCGTATCGGCGTGCGCGCCATTATCACCGTAACACGTAGCGGGCGAGCCGTGCCGTTTGGCTCTGTGGTACGCGAAGAAACCAGCGGGGCAACCAGTATGGTCGGTGATGAAGGGCAAATTTATCTCAGCGGCCTGCCACTGCAAGGAAAACTCCTTATCCAATGGGGTGACAGAAAAGGTTCACAGTGCATAGCACCGTATACATTGCCACCGGAAAGCCTGACTCAGGCTGTCGTGGTTGCGACTGCCACCTGTTCATAGAATTGCTTCGCAATTCAGGGATCTGTTTATGAAATTGATGACATCTTTAGCGGGAGCGGTGCTGTTAAGTTGTGCACTACCGGCCTCTGCCACGGTTTGCAAAAACTCAAACGGCGTGCCGACAGAGATCTTTTACGATTTGTCTGACGTGTTTACCAGCGCAAACAACAATGTGGGGCAAATCGTCACACTCGCTCAAAAATCGGGATGGGTAGGGGTCAATGCAACCTGTCCGGCAGGGACTACCGGGGACACGACGATGCGCAGTTACGTCAGCATGTTGCCGGTGCAGGAAACCATTGGGGGTTATCAGTACATGACGCTCAATGATTATCTGGAAGGGGCGATGAGCATTACTGACAGCTATGCCGGGCAGTTTTTCCCGCCGAAAAACTATATCCAGATGGGCCACCATACTAATGTCCCTAAACAGAAACCGTTCCCGGTACAAGACTCTCAGCTCATTTTCAAACTCAAGGTGACCCGACGTTTTATCAACATGGTGCCGATTCCCAAACAGACTATGTTTTCGGTTTATGTCACCACGAGTAACTCTGACCCGCTGACCACGCCAGTTTATACCATCAGCTACAGTGGCAAAATCGAAGTGCCACAAAGCTGTGAAATCAATGTGGGGCAAATCATCGAGTTTGATTTTGGGGATATTGGCGCAGCGCTGTTTAGCCAGGCCGGTGCGGGAAATATCCCGCAAGGCGTCACGCCACAAAGCAAGACCGTGGCTATCAAATGCACCAACGTGGCAGCACAGGCCTATCTTTCCCTGCGTCTGGAGGCCGAAAAAGTGTCCGGCAACATGATGGTATCCAACAACAACGACCTGGGGTTTATCGTCTCTGATAACAGCGGAGCGCCGCTAACACCTAATAACCTGAACAGTAAAATCCATTTTCGTCTTGATGATGCCGCTGCGGCGCAAGTGGGTATTCGTGCCTGGCCGGTCAGTGTGACGGGGAACAAACCGGCTGAAGGCCCGTTTAATGCGCGAGGTTATTTGCGGGTGGATTATGACTAAGCTAAAACACCGCAACAGGCTGCTAATTTTGCTGTCTGCGGGAATGATGATAGTGGGCCAGGCTCAGGCTGATTCCCCATTGGGTGAAATCAATATTGAACTGCGTGGCAATGTGGTGGATTTCAGTTGTTACGTAGAAACCGCCGATGAGAATAAAACGGTGCAAATGGGCTCGTGGCCAACAAAGCAGTTGCGCACCGCAGGCAGTACCACACAAAGTATGCCGTTCACGCTAAAACTGAATGGTTGCCCTCCAGGGGCCGCGTCGATAACATTTTCTGGTAAACAGGCAAGTGGTAATCCGGGATTGCTGGCCCTGAACGACACCAGCGGCGCAACCAATGTGGCTATAGAGCTGCGAGATAAAGATAAAACCCAGTTGCCGCTTGAGCAAGCGAGCCAGGATGTGCCGGTCGACGCGAACGGTAATGCGGTCCTCACGTTTTTTGCAAATTACATTGCGCTTGCCGATAACCCGCAACCCGGGCCGGCAAACGCAGATGCCACTTTTATGATTAATTATTACTAGGTATACCCGTTATGCTTCCGGGTCAGAGATGAGTGCACTCGTCATTCCCAGTCACTTACCCTGGTAAATGACTGGGAATTCACGCTTTTATCGTCTGGCTGCAATTCGAATTATTTTGGTCTGCGCTAGATGAATCTTACATCGATGGTAAACGGAGATATGATTCCCCGCTTTTTATTTCAATCTGTGAACCGGATCTATAATAATTCTTTCACCCGAGCGTAGTCGATGAGCTCAACAATAGAGCTTACATGCAGCTTTGAAAATATATTAGACTTATGAGCACTGATTGTCTTGTTACTCAACAGAAGCTGCTCAGCTATTTCTTTATTGGAGAGGCCATTCGCCAGGTAGCGTAATACCGTTATTTCACGATTAGATAATGGTGTATCATCAGTTGCACCTTTGCGTGAAGCCGGATTACTGATAAATTCCAGTGTTTCAGAGGGGAAAAATGAATATCCAGAAAGCAGCATTTCGACCGCCTTATAGATATCTTCCTGCTCCTTCCTTTTACTGACAAATCCATTTGCACCAGCCTGAATAGCGCGACCAGCATAGAATCTTTCTGACTTGGAGGAAAGAAATAGTATTCGGGTTTCCTCTTGTATGCTTTTGATTCTTTTTAATAAAGTAAATCCATCTGTAGTGGGTAGCTCAATATCAAGAATCACCAAATCGACCGGATGATTGCGCATATAGTTAATGACCTCACGGCCATCGTCAGTTTTCAAAACAACATGAATACTCTTGTTTTTCTGTAACAGTACTTCGATTGACATCCTAACAATAGGGTGCTCGTCCATAATAATTACGGATGCAGGTTTCATATTTTTTTGCCTCGAAATTTTTGAGGAACACATCGCATTGACGCACAGTTGCAGATTGCGAAAGTGATAAAATTTTTTAACTGGCGAGTATTTTATTATGTATGCAGTGCGCTCCCTTAAAATTCAAATCGTCCTTTAAATGATCAATTATTCCAATATTTGAACATGTAGTTGAAAAACTATTTTATCAAGCGTGTGAATGTTTCTTATAGGTTGGGTGGGTGATTTGATTATACAGCCATATTATTTATGAGAAAGGCTGCTGATAACTGAGGGTAATAATTCTGCGATCAAATCCTGATTAATTAGGTTAATTATTTGTTATTTGGGTAATGCACCCGTGTTAAGTTAAATGTTTGGCAAAAAAGTTTGTTTTAAATATAAAGAACAGTGCGAACTATCAAATGTTTATTATTTGTTATCTCAATTTTAGGTGAATCGCGTGGTTTATGGGCGGTTACATGGCGTATCTGGCGGAATTGAGACAATCCAGGAATAGTTGTAATTGTTAAGGAAATGATCTGTTTTGACAAAATTTAAACAGTGAAAATAAGTAATTTCTTAAGTTTCACTCGAAAGTCATCAGGTTAGCCCCATTACTCTTTCCTCGTCGTAACAAGAGATAAATTATTTAATAAATGTATGAGCGCTTTGTTGTTGTCCAGCCCAATCCTGGCGTTAATCTTGCCTATCGTATAAACCACATAGTGGTACGGTTTCTTTAATGACAACGCAATGGTTTTCAGAGATTCTCCTTTAGCCACTTCCAGCAGAATGTGCCATTCCCTGTAAGAAAGTGGAGCAGGAGAACACTCTCGCACATTCTGTTTCCGTACCAGCAAATGATGCAGTTCACTGACCGCCTGCCGTCGCTCTATCACGGGGAAGGACGATGCTGCTTTGAAGAGATTGGTGGCATGTCTGCTTTTGCAGGCGGTGAGTAGGGTAATACTGAGCCTGGGGCACTTTTTTTGCCATCGCCTCGTCGTGTCCAGCATGTGAATAATGGACTCGTTAATACCGTCAAGATCGATGAGAACTCTCGGTAAAGGGTTTTGTGCAAGAAAATCCTCCACTTCTGAGAGTAATGTGCAGACGTGAGTGTTCTGATGCTTAAAAAGGTACTGAGTCAACGCCAGAGCCAGATAGTTGTCGCTGGTGACGAAAACCATATCGAGCGCTTCATGCATATGCTTTGCATGGATTTCTTGCTGCAGGAACTCAAGGCGGTCGAAGACAATGGGTACAGTTGCACCGTGAGGATTGGCAGGGCTGCCATTGCAGATACGACGATATCTTCGTTTGCGTGCGGCTATATGCAAATGGTTACTCACCTGCTATATGAATGAAGGAAGCGTCCGCGTTCATTAAGACCTGAATCAATGTTGAATCAGAATTAATATTCATTTTCTTCTCTCACAGTATATGTGAATACTGGAATAGAGGTGCGGTAAACTTCAGGATTAATCAGAAACCGCATACTCACAGTTTCTGATTATAAAGTAGCAATACATCCTGACAGGTCGTCATCGCATTGTGTATTAGGATTGCCTTAAGAATGCATAAGGACTTTCTTAAGAAATATTATAATCTGGGAAGGCTACTCATATGAAAATATCAATCCAATAACAATGATGTAAAAGAGTGTGACTAATTTATTAAGAAGAGCAGGTTGATTCTTATAAAGTTCGTTAATTCGTATTGATTGCTAATGCGCAGTTTTTTCATAATCGACTTGCGATATAATTTGGCGGTATTTTCATCAATGTTCATCAGCCATGCTGAATTCTCTAATGAATGCCCGCTGGCAATGTGCTTGAGAAATGCACGCTCGGCTACCGAGAAGCTGCGGGTAGTGCAGTAACGGCAGATGCTGTTGGGCACAGCGACCGTGTTCTTTCCTCGCCTTGTTGGTTCTGTCCAGTGTGTTATTTTACGAGTAATTTCGTCTACTTCGTCTTCCCTGAAAATAACAGGAAGCATATACAGACAAGGGCGGAAAATTAACCGTGGATGTTCATTTTTACAGCAAATAAGAATAATGCGTTGGGATTTTGTAGCTTTGGGCATTTTATAGCAATCAGCAGTCACCCAATTATCATTAAGTGCCATAAATACAATGTCTGCTATATTATGATGCTCGGGTGATAAAAAGCGAAATGTTTCGTGTCGTTGACTGCAAACTTGCTCAACAATAATTTTTATGCCATGAATAAAATGGCTGTTTTGTTCTCGTATAGCAACGGTTAGCATGAAGACCCTCTTAAAGAAATAGATCAGAAAGTGATCATAATAAAATAATAACGGGGATTAAATGACCTGTGGCTTAATTAATAAGTCGCGGAGGATGAGACATTGCCAGGTGCTTTCCTGGCATATTAACATTCAATAACTGACGCCAAAATGCTGCTTTAACGCCTTATAACCTCTCAATGTGATACGCACACTGCGGCTGCCTGGTTCCTTTTCAATCCATTGTTGCTGCGCAAAGTGAGTCAATAAAGATGCGCCAAGCGCTCCTCCCAGATGAAACCTCCGTTGGCTCCAGTCAAGGCATGGACAGCAGAATTTGCGGCGTGAAGCCTCAGGTTCAACACATATTCCCAGTGTAGAAAATGCTTTTTTGCCGCCAGATGTAAGCCCGGATTCTTCTCCGTTTAGCCATTCACGCTGAATTAGCTGAGAATACAGATCGACCGCAACCTCTCCGGCAAGATGGTCATAACAGGTCCTGGCATGGCGAAGATAGTCGGGTGTGGTGACTCGCTGCGTGTAAAGCCCCGCGAATGAAACCCCCATCAATTTTTCAAGCAGTTCGGCGATTGCCGCGTTAGCAAGTCGGTAATAGCGATGACGACCTTGCGCAAGGCAAATAATGAAATGCTGGTCGGTCAGTTTAGCCAGATGGGCACTTGCCGTGGAAGGAGAAACATCGGCTATTGCTCCAAGTTCCGTTGCGGTCCATGCACGTCCGTCCATCAAGGCACATAACATACGTGCACGTGATTTATCAGCCATTAGGGCTGCTGTCGCCGCGAGCAGATCCTCCGGCTGTGGTGCGTGCGGTAACTCATCAATTTTTTCGCAGCGAATGGCCATCTGAACCTCACCGTTAGTTTTGCGTTGGTCGCCGGTGGGGAATACCGACGACGTTGTCATGCTCATCCGTTACCGGAATCTGTGGATTAGGGTTATTAGTGCACCGCTCGAAATACCATCTCTGCCCCCAGGGCAATAAGGCAGACCAGGAAACAGCGGCGAAACATCAATGGGGAGATAAAATTTCGCAGCCTTTGCCCGGCAAAAAGTCCAGCCAATGCAGGTAGAACCGCCAGACTGGATGCGGTTAATGAACTTGCATGAAAAGCCCCATGCCACCATAGCCCCGCAGCAAGTGCAAAGGTCGAGCAGGTAAAGGATATACCGAGTGCCTGAACGAGTTCATCTTTATCCAATCCCAGTGACTGAAGCCAGGGCACTGCAGGCATAACAAATACCCCCGTTCCACCGGTCAGCATGCCGGTTATTAGCCCAATAACCGGAGAGAGGTATTTTTCACAATGGGAGGTAACAGAGTAGATACGGCCGGAGAGGGTCCATAATCCATAAACAATCAGCGCAATTCCCAGCGCTAACTGTGTGTGGGAACTGCTGCCTCGTGCAATCCAGCCACTGGTAAAGAATGTAGCAATAGTAACCATTAACAACATGGGCCACAGTCGACGAAAAAGAGTTGCCGTATTTCTGCCGCTTCCCAGTTGAAAGATATTGGTGACGAAAGAGGGTAACAGCAACATGCCTGCAGCGGTAACGGGTGATAATAAGGAGCCCAACAGACCCATTGCTACTGTCGGAAGCCCCATTCCTGTCACACCTTTAACCAGCCCCGCGAGCAGGAAAGTGGCACCGATAAATGCAACGGTTAAGACATCAAAATTAACCATGACAGCAATCATCCTTTACCGGAGCCTGTTCACGCTCTGTTTTACTGTAATCCCGCACGACGGAGGCTACCCGCAACCGGTAATGGCTGAAAATGCTGTTGCGGCCTTCTTGCTGGGCTGCACAATGCTCGGTCTGTCGACGCCAGGTGAGCACGGCCTCTTCATCGCGCCACCAGGATAATGACAGGATTTTTTCCGGCTGCGACAGGCTTTGAAAGCGTTCTATCGAGATGAATCCCTCGATATCGGCGAGTAAAGGTTTTAGTTCAGCCGCAAGCTTGAGATAACGCTGCTGGCAATCAGGAAAGGGTTCGGCTTCAAAAATAACAGCAAACATATTGGGCTCCTTTGTCTATGAATAAACATCATGAGCTGCCAAATATGTTAATGCTTCGTTGCCCAACGAAATGTGCTTTTTCCTTCAGATAAGCAAAGATCACGCCTGGGCGAGTCGTTCTCCCGTCTGTGCATCAAACAGATGAATCGCCTCGCTGTTGGCTTCCAGATACAGCGCTTGATCGGTACTTACATTGGCACGCCCGGTAAACTGAACGTGAAGAGGGAATCCACTCCAGACGACGTGCAGGAGGCTGCTTTCACCGGTTACTTCCAGCAAGCGTAACGTTGCTGCGGGCTGGGCATTGTGTGACACAGGCTTCAGATCATGCGGGCGCAGGCCAAGCGTTACCGCTTTACCTTCGGATTGCAGCGCCTGTTGCGCCCATTTATCCGGCAGTGGGAACCACAATTCATTGCAGTTTACGCCCGGTTTACCGTCGATGCTTTTGAACGTGCCGCTGAGTAAATTCATTGGCGGTGAGCCGATAAACCGCGCCACAAAAGTGTTTATTGGTTTGTCGTAAATGGACAGCGGGTCGCCCTGTTGCACGATG
>DASXXQ010000015.1:0-4204 GCA_036502985.1 Buttiauxella sp. | reverse complement strand
ATGACGCTGGTTAACAAGTTCATTGAAGAAAAAACAATCTGCTAATCCACCGGATGCGGCCCAATTTACTGCTTAGGAGAAGATCATGGGTTTGTTTGATAAACTGAAATCTCTGGTTTCTGATGATAAAAAAGACACCGGTACCATTGAGATTGTTGCCCCACTTTCTGGCGAAATCGTCAATATTGAAGATGTTCCAGATGTCGTTTTCGCCGAGAAGATCGTTGGTGATGGTATTGCAATTAAACCGACTGGCAACAAAATGGTTGCTCCGGTAGATGGCACCATCGGTAAAATCTTCGAAACTAACCATGCTTTCTCTATCGAATCCGATAGCGGCATTGAACTGTTCGTCCACTTCGGTATCGACACTGTTGAACTGAAAGGCGAAGGCTTCAAGCGTATCGCAGAAGAAGGCCAGCGTGTTAAGAAAGGCGATGTGGTAATTGAATTTGATTTGGCCCTGCTGGAAGAGAAAGCGAAGTCTACCCTGACTCCGGTTGTTATCTCCAACATGGACGAAATCAAAGAGCTGATCAAACTGACTGGTAGCGTGACTGTGGGCGAAACCCCGGTAATCCGTATCAAGAAGTAAGTAAACCGCATAAAGAAAAAGGCACCTTCGGGTGCCTTTTTTATAGCTCGAATTTGGCAGGTTTGTAGCACTTATCACGGGATATTACTTTCATCCCTTCAGGCCCACTTTCCAGAATACGACGCTCCGAATCCGATTCCCATAGCTCGCATTGATAGCCTCCTGTAACACCAAAAAGCGCCCGGGCAACAATGACATCTTCCAGAGCCTGACTTCCCGCTGTTTCAAAATGCCCAACTGGACGCCCCTGATGCTCGATCACTAAGCGATAGCTCTTCATGGTCTACTCCTCAGGTAAACACAGTTCATCCCAGCCATGTTCCTGAGTGTAAGTCATCACATGGAGTACACGTTGCGCCGCCGTTTCCACAGCGCACGCCAGCGTTTGTCCCTCAAGCAAGCCACAAACCAGCTCTGCACAAAACAGATCGCCCGTACCTTTTAAATCCGTCTCAACTTTCGGGTGAGTCATTATCTCAACCGCCTCAGCGGTCACTGCGATAACAGAAATGGCCCCGACAACGTCAGTAGGTGCGCTGGTGACAACAACCCATTTCAACATATCCGAAAGCAAACTCCTCGCCGCATTAACGATTTCGCTAACATTTCGACAAGGCATCCCGGTCAGCATGGCCAATTCGAACATATTTGGTGTCACACCGTGTGCCAACGATAACAACTCATCACGATAGGCTTCCGGAATTCCTGACTTCACATACACACCGCTATCCGTATCCCCCATTACTGGATCAATAAGAATACAAACATCCGGTTTGCTCTGGCGCAGTTTACGCAACCAACGGGCCAGGATTGCAATCTGCCCAGCGCTTCCCATATATCCCGACGTCACTGCTCTTAACTCGCGCAATGCATCACGTTCTTCAAGAGCTGTCAGGTAACCTTCGAACCACTCGTCAGGGATTGCCCCGCCGTACCAGGTGTCATAATGCGGAGTATTACTGAATAACACGGTAGGCACAGATATCACATGCAATCCATGTTGTCTGATTGCCGGAACGGCAATACTGTTGCCTACGCTGCCGTAAACAACCTGCGACTGCACAGCGAGAATATCGGCTTGTAGCGCCCTTCGCTTGTCACGAAAGAGCACCGTCTGAATATCATTTTCTTGCCCCATTGACTTCCCTCCTTCTGACTGGACAGCGATTACCTGCCTCGTTATTATTGGCCTATGTTAAAATCAACTTTGTCATAGGTCAATAATGATTATTGGAAACACTGCCGGTGACATCTTCGATAGCGTACGCCATCTGATACAAACAGGTGGCCTGAAACCAGGTGAGCTACTACCGCCGGTCCGCGAGCTAGCGTTACAGCTAAACGTGAATCGCAACACTGTCGCCTCGGCATACAAACGCCTTGTCACCTCAGGGTTGGCAATAAGTCAGGGCCGTAATGGCACCCAGATTAAAGATATGCACCCTCCCGTCGAGCTGGAAGGTGGGAGCCCAAACAGCCCGTTAATTGACCTCTCAAGCGGTAACCCAGCACTGGCCAGATTGCCAGAAGCCCGCCGTTATTTCTCACAACTTGCCGGAACACCACGTCTGTATGGTGACCCGGCGGTTGATGCGCAGCTGGAGGCCTGGGCTCAAAACTGGATGAGTAACGACTTACCCGGCAAAGGTGAAATCAATATTACCAGCGGGGCCATCGATGCCATCGAACGGCTACTGCAGACTCATCTCCTGCCTGGTGACAGCGTCGCCGTGGAAGATCCTTGCTTTCTAAGTAGCATCAACATGCTACGTTGCACAGGGTTTGCCCCAAGCCCGGTAGCCATTGATGAAGAAGGGATGCAGCTTGAAGCACTGGAACAGGCACTAAAAAGCGGTGCTCGGGCACTCATTTTGACACCGCGAGCGCATAACCCAACCGGATGCAGCCTGAGTCAACGTCGCGCAGCAGCCATTCGTACGCTGCTGAGCCGTTATCCGCAAGTTATGATCATCGTCGACGACCATTTTGCCCTGTTATCCCATTCGCCATTTTACCCAGTCATCCCCGCCGAAACTCAGCGCTGGGCGTTAGTTCGTTCGCTTTCCAAAGCGCTTGGGCCGGATCTGCGGCTGGCACTCGTGGCCTGCGATAGAAATACGTCCGACAAGCTGCGCCTGCGCCTGAATTCCGGAAGCCAATGGGTAAGCCATCTGCTACAGGATCTGGCGCTGGCTTGCGTGAGCGATCCCGCATTCCAGGCAACACTTGAGCAAGCTCGCCTGGAATACCAGCGATTACGCGAAAGCATGGTGGAAGCCTTCCATGAAAAGGGAATAGGAGAAGTAAAAGCGGGTGACGGGTTAAACATTTGGCTGCCAACACAGGCTCCCAGCCAGGCTTTGGCCCTGGAACTGGCCCGTGCGGGTTGGTTGGTTCGGGAAGGTGAAGTCTTTGGGATCACCTCTCCGGCTCACGGAATTCGCATCACTGTTTCCGAGCTGACGCAGACCGATATTGAAAAGCTCGCCGCTGATACCCGGCGGGCGCTGGATAAGCTTTAACGAGGAGCACTGGCAAAACAATATGCCGGTGAAAACCGGCCATGTTTTTTAGATACCTGAACCCTGCGAATAACTTTCCTCACCAAACACGCCGGTCGATAAATAACGATCACCGCGATCGCAGATAATCGCCACTACCACAGAACCTGGGTTTTCTTGTGCGACGCGCATAGCGCCAGCAACCGCACCGCCTGAACTCACGCCACAGAAAATCCCCTCTTCACGCGCCATGCGGCGCATCGTTCTCTCGGCTTCGACTTGTGACATATCAATCACTTCATCAACCAGATTAGGATTGAAGATCTTTGGCAGCCACTCCTCAGGCCAGCGACGAATACCCGGAATACTGCTGCCATCTTCTGGCTGTAATCCAACAATTTTGACCGGTTTATCTTGCTCGCGCATGAATTGGCTCACGCCTGTAACCGTTCCGGTGGTTCCCATGCTGGAGACAAAGTGCGTAATACGCCCTTGCGTCTGCTGCCAAATTTCAGGGCCTGTTGTGCTGTAATGCGCGTATGGGTTATCGGGATTATTAAACTGGTCGAGGACTTTACCTTCACCCCGTTCGTCCATCAAACGCGCAAGTTCGCGCGCACCTTCCATCCCCTGCTCTTTGGTCACCAGAATCAACTCTGCGCCATAAGCCTGCATCGCAGCTTTACGTTCCATGCTCATGTTGTCGGGCATTAAAAGCTTCATGCGGTAGCCTTTTAGCGCCGCAATCATTGCCAGTGCAATTCCGGTATTGCCGCTGGTCGCTTCAATAAGCGTATCGCCCGGAGAAATTTCACCGCGCGCTTGCGCCCGCACAATCATAGAAAGTGCCGCACGATCTTTTACTGAGCCTGCCGGATTATTTCCTTCCAGCTTTACCCAGATCTCACTGCCATTTTCGAGGCCGGTGCGTTGTAATTTAACCAGAGGCGTATTGCCAATTGTGCTTTCTAAGGTGTTCACTTGCCTGTCCAGATATAAGAAAAGCGGCCACGTAGGCCGCTTTTGCGTGTCGTGTTGTTCGGTAAACTTATCAGGCAGTCTGCGCCAGGTCTACACCTTGAATTCGATTCTTCCCATCGTACAAACG
>DASXXQ010000014.1:0-5595 GCA_036502985.1 Buttiauxella sp. | reverse complement strand
GGTCAAGGTGCAGGATGCATTTGGTCAGGAAGTAGAAGATATGGCCGTCGCCCGTTTTAATTTTTCCATCCGCTTTGCGCATGAAAGTAACGAATCATGGACAACCTGCCCGGTAACCCGTCTTGTCCGTGACGGACAGGGTGGGTGGCGTCAGGATCCAGCGTTCATTCCTCCCGTAGCACTCTTCTCTGCAAGCCACGCGCTTTGCGAGCGCCTGGTGTTACTCAATCGCCAGTTGCGGTCCCGTCGACTTCGTCTGATGTCTATGCGCCGTGAGAGCAATGAACGTCTGGCCGATTTTGCGGTGGCGGATGTGTCCCTGTTCTGGTTGCTAAATGCGCTGAATTCTCATGCCCGCGTGCTGACGGAATATGAACGTTTTCCGGCCAGACATCCTGAGCAGGTGTGGGCCGAACTCGCACGTCTGGCTGGCAGTATGCTGACCTTTGCGCTTGACAGCGATCTTGATGCCATCCCCGGTTATGACCATGCAGAGCCTGCAAATACCTTTCCGCCAATGTTTGAATTGATTACTGGTTTGCTGGAAGCGAGCCTGCCATCTCGGGTGATTGCCCTGACGATGTCGCGCCCGGATGAGCAAACCTGGAAAGCCTCCCTGCACGATATTCGTTTGCGTGAAGAAGCCGATCTGTATCTCTCGGTACGTTCAGATATACCTGCCTGGCAGATAGCCGATAAATTTCCTGCGCTTTGCCAGGCGGGTTCGCCTGATGACGTTAATGAGATTTACGGTGCAGCTCTGAAGGGTATCCCGCTGATTCCTGTCAATCGTGTACCGGCTGCATTACCGGTGCGTATGGAAAACCAGTACTTTGCACTCGACATGGAAAGCGCCGCTGCCCGCGAGATGCAGGAGCAGGGCGTGTGCATGTTCTATGTGCCTGAGCTGCTTGGGGCGCTTGAACTTGAACTGTTTGCGGTACTGCGATCATGAGACAGGATATTGATATCGACCAGCTGATGATGGAAACCTGGCTTACCGTCACCATGCTGAAGAAAGGAGCAGTGGCAATCGACGGCACAGCACTTTATGACCAATGCGTTAAACAGGTCGAAAGTGTTCGTGAGGCACTGGAGCGGGCCGGGTACGACGAAGCCAGTGTGGATCATATTTCTTACGCGCAGTGTGCTCTGCTGGATGAAACAGTGATGAGCCGCAAACCTGAAAAAAGCGAAGAAAGTGAGGAATTGCGAGTCGATGAAGGCCAGGTGGCCTGGCGCAAAGCACCACTTCAGGCCCGATTCTTTGGGTCACTACGTGCAGGCGAAGCACTCTGGGACCGCATTGCAGAAGTCTTGCGACAACCCGCGCCGAATCATGCCGTTCTGACCTGCTATCACCGCGTGATTGCCCTGGGTTTCCAGGGGCTCTATAGCCTGAAAACGGTCAGCCAGACCCAACGTGATGAAGTGGTTAAAGCACTTTCTGAACGTGTTTCTCCGCCTGATGCAGGGCTTTCTCTGGAGGTTCACCGGACAGGTAAACACCGCTGGAGTCTGATGCGTTCTGTCTGGTTCTGGATCATGCTGGCGGTCGTACTGACGGGTGTTGTCTGGTGGGGTGGGCATCTGTGGCTTCAGGCGCTGTTATCGGCGCAAATACCGGAGCTGCCACGTTAATGCGTAAATCAGTCATCGCCTCTGTAGTCTTGCATACCCTGGCCGGTTCTGCGGCATTGTTGTGGCTGCTCTGGTTTTTCATTCCTGTCAGTACACTGTCCAGATGTCTGGCAACCGTGTTGCTCGTCGTGGTTGCAGGTTGGCTGGTCTGGAAAAACTGCCGATACCGCCCTGCGCAAACAAATGGTGCGGATGTCGCCGTAGACCTGCCGTTACTGGATACACAGGGGCCGGTCATTCTGGTTTGTGGAGACAGGTTGGATGAACTGTTTCAGGGGCAGCAACTGCGGAAAACTGCCCAGGGCTGGTGGTTCTGCGCAGGAGATGTCAGCAGGTTAACGGATATTGTGCGTAGTATTCAGGTGCAGCAACCCCGCCTCGTGGGTCAGTTGTCTGTGATGTATGCATGTTTGCCGGACCTGCATCAGGATGAGGCTGTTCTACGCTCGACACTGAAAACCCTCCGCCAGCAAATGAAACAACTGAGGATGCTCATTGGTTTTACGCTGCCGGTTGTGGTGAGTGGTGAATTTTCCGGCCCTGAAACACCGTGGGTGATTGTTCGCGGAGACAAACCCGTTATGTGTCCGGCCAATGAGTCGCCTCAGGCGCTTGTGGAGTGGCAGCAGACGGAAGATAACCTCCTGACACTTCCCGTGCTCAGTCAGGCATTTTCATTTTTCCGTGAAACGATGCTGGATGAACTGGAAAAAACGGACCGTTTAACGCCTCCCGTTTATCCATTTGCTGTGACGTTGCGTCTCGGTGCTACAAAGCCTGAACCTCAGTCTTGCTGGTCACTCTGGTTGTTTCGTCGATCCTGTTTGCAATTTCCCTGTATAGCAGGAAGTGCCGAACCGTTCAGTCGGTTTCCCGATGCGATTCTACCTTTACTTGCCCCCTTTGCCTCTCAGGTCCAGGGAGGGTTGCGCACTCGTCGGGTTGTTTTGCTGATGTGGTTATGTGCCCTGGCCGCTCTGGGCCTTTCAGCTGCTAATAACCGGGATTTGATTCGTCAGATAGGTATCGACTTACAGCGCTGGTCTGCCATTCCCATGGATCATTACGCACCGAAAGCGCAGTCCCTTGTAGCGCTGAAACAGGATGCACTCCTGCTGGAACGCTGGCAGCGCCAGGGTGAGCCCGTCCGTTACAGCCTGGGCTATTACCCGGGGCAGCGTCTGTGGCTTGCACTGCAACAGGCGATTGATATCTATGTTCCGCCTCCTGCACCGAAACCTAATCCCGTTCCAAAAATTGTCCGCCTCGACAGCATGTCGTTGTTTGATTCCGGTAAAGCGTTACTCAAAGACGGATCGACAAAAATTCTCGTCAATGCACTGGTGGGCATCAAAGCCAGACCGGGATGGCTCATTGTCGTCAGCGGCCATACGGACAACACCGGCAGTGTGGTGCTCAACCAGAACCTGTCTCTGCAACGGGCCGAATCCGTACGCAACTGGATGCGGGATACCGGTGATGTACCGGAAAGTTGTTTTGCGGTGCAGGGCTACGGTGACAGCCGTCCGATTGCTTCAAACGATACGTCTGATGGCCGTGCGCATAACAGGCGTGTCGAGATCAGTCTGGTACCGCAGGCTGATGCCTGTCGTCTGCCAGACGAAAAAACAGCGTCACCGGATGAACGTGACGTAACAACCCAAGAAATGGAGAAGTAAAACATGGCAATTCCAGTTTATCTGTGGCTGAAAGACGATGGCGGTGCGGATATTAAAGGTTCTGTAGACGTTAAAGACCGTGAAGGCAGCATCGAAGTGGTTGCTCAGGCACACAACCTGTACATCCCGACTGACAACAACACCGGCAAGCTGACCGGCACCCGTATCCACACGCCGTTCTTATTCACCAAGGAAATCGACTCTTCCAGCCCGTACCTGTACAAGGCGGTGACCACCGGTCAGACCCTGAAGTCTGCAGAGTTCAAGTGGTACAAAATCAACGACGCAGGCCAGGAAGTTGAGTATTTCAACACCAAACTCGAAAACGTGAAGCTGGTGAAAGTCGCGCCGAAAATGCACGACATCAAAGATCCTTCTTACGAAAAACACAACCACCTCGAAGCGATTGAGCTGCGCTACGAAAAAATCACCTGGACCTACAAAGACGGCAACATCATTCATTCCGATTCATGGAACGAACGCACGACTGCGTAATGCCCGCCCGGGCTGGTGAAAGCCAGCCCGTCAGGTGGCTTTTGCTGTCATCCGTGGGGTGACCACAAAAGTTACTTTAAAAACTGCCTTCTGACCTCGTGCGCTTTGGTCTCCTTATTAAAAGGAAAAGCGATGGGCGGTAGCGTGTCCTGAACCTGTATACATCCGTGAAGAGAGAAGAGATATGGAAAGTCAGTCTGCCGTTCTGCTGCGCCGCTTAAATCACTACTGCGCGAAAGCGCTTGAAGGCGCAGCATCGCTGTGCCAGACGCGAGCACATGCAGAAATCACACCTGAGCACTGGTTATTAAAGCTGCTGGAGATCGGGGAAGGGGATCTCACCGTACTTGCCCGGCGCTATGAATGGGACATGGATGCCGTGTGGCAGGCACTACTGAACTGGCTGGACGGACAACCTCGCTCAGTACGCAGTCGACCTGAGCTTTCAGACTCACTTCAGGCATTGCTAAAGCAAGCCTGGCTTGCCGCAACCCTGGCAGGGGATGTACAGATCCGCAGTGTACATCTACTAACGGCCATGATTGAAACACCCGGACTTGCCCGGTGCGAAGGGCTGTGGCCGCTCATGACCCTGACCACCAGCCAGCTGGAGAGACTGCACCCCCTCCTGGAGGCTCAGTCTGATGAGCGCCGTGATGCTTTATTACAGGAGCCTGCCAGTGATGTGAAATTCATCGACAGGGCGATGGACCTGAGTAATGGCTCACAGGTTCCGGTTACAGATGAAAAGCCAGACGTGAGCCAGGAAGAAGCCGTGCTTAACCGGTTTACTGTGGATGTCACTGCCCGGGCGCGTGAAGGGAAGATTGATCCGGTTTTTGGTCGCGATAACGAAATTCGTCAGATGGTGGATATTCTTTCCAGACGCCGGAAGAACAACCCCATCCTGGTTGGTGAACCCGGTGTCGGTAAAACTGCGCTGGTTGAAGGGCTGGCTTTGCGTATCGCTGAAGGGAATGTACCGGAAAGCCTGAAACCGGTGATAGTCAGAACACTCGATCTGGGTTTATTACAGGCGGGGGCCGGGGTAAAGGGGGAATTCGAACAGCGTCTGAAGAATATCATTGATGCGGTGCAACACTCGCCTGTGCCAGTACTGATGTTTATCGATGAAGCACATACCATCATTGGTGCCGGAAATCAGGCGGGGGGCGCGGATGCCGCTAACCTGCTGAAACCCGCGCTGGCTCGTGGTGAGCTGCGCACTATCGCCGCCACCACCTGGAGCGAGTACAAACAATATTTTGAACGAGATGCGGCACTTGAGCGTCGTTTCCAGATGGTGAAGGTGGACGAACCGGACGACGACACGGCCTGCCTGATGCTGCGGGGTCTTAAGTCACGCTATGCCCAACACCACGGTGTACATATTACTGGCGAGGCCGTCCGTGCTGCGGTGACGCTTTCCCGTCGCTACCTGACCGGTCGTCAGCTACCTGATAAGGCGGTGGACCTACTGGATACGGCAGCGGCTCGCGTGCGCATGAGTCTGGACACGTTGCCGGAACAACTCACCCGTTTGCAGGCAGACCTGACGTCGCTTGCGATGGAGCAGCAGGAGCTGCTTGAAGATATCGCGCTGGGTAATACGGTGGATGCTTCCCGTCTGCCGAAGATTGAACAGCTCATCACAGCGCTTCGCCTGCAACAGGATACCCTTCAGGTTCAGTTTGAAAATGAAAAGCAGCTCACGGAAAGGCTAAAGGAATGTCGCAGTGATATCAGCCGTCAGGAAGAGCTCGTTGCACTCCAGTCAGAA
>DASXXQ010000013.1:0-34529 GCA_036502985.1 Buttiauxella sp. | reverse complement strand
GCAGCCAGAATGCGACCTGCGTTTTTCACCTCGAAAAATAGCCTCAATGCTTGCCCGTTGGCAAAGGCAAAACGCGCATTCTCTGATCCTGACGGGCAGCCAAAGTAGTGAAGGAAATAATTCGCAAACCGGATTTTGGTTGGCGGAGGAACTCGGCTGGCCAGTACTTGCTGGTGTCGTTGATTTTGCTCTGGACACCGAAAACAACCAGCTTGAGGCGCAAATTATTCAGGGTGACGAGCGTTTGACCTGTCGAATCGAACTTCCCGCTGTGTTGATTGTGGTAAACGACGGGCGTTATAGCCTGCGTGTGCCGGGAATTCGCCAGAAGTTGGCTGCAAGCAAGGTGGAAATCAATTGCACTGAAATGTCTTGGGGCGCAGACGAATTTACCCACACGCAGCTGAAACGCGAGCGTCATCAGCGACGCGGCATAAAAATTGAAGGTGAAACTGCACAGGAGAAAGCGCAGCAGCTTTATGACAAATTTTTGCAAGGGAGGCTGCCACGGTGAAGATTGCTTTGGTTATTACCGCGCAAGGAAATGCCCGCGAGCGCCAGCTTGGTGAGATGTCCGCCTTTCTGGCTTGTTCAGGTCTGCAAACGGCGGAATGTGAAATCTGGTTGGTCGCCTCTGAATTACCCGTCCTACCCGAAACACTTCTTGTAGCTCTGGAGTCTCAATTCCAACGTGCCCCAAAAGATTTGCTGCTATTTGCCTCAGGCATGCAGGGAAACGAGCTCGCCACGCGGCTGGCTTACCGTCTCAAAGGCGACGCATTTTGTGGCGTAACCCGTGGGTTTTTTGGTTCGCAACCTGAGTTTAGTCGACCGGTCTACGGTAACGCTATGGTCGGGACTTTTACGGCAGGTGAACGCCCATGGTGTGTTTCTGTTGCTCGTTCAGCACGGCATAATCTTGCACCACAAACGCTGACTGAAGTCACTTTATTGCTTGATTCTCATGCTCCGGCGTGGCTTGTGGAAATAAAACGTGATAGCGCTGTACCGCGCCCAGCCTTGCAACAAGCCAGGTGTGTCATTGCTGTTGGGAAAGGTGTTGCAGGGGCGCAAAACATGAAACGGATCCATGAGATTGCGGAAAGGCTTGGGGCGGAAATAGGGGCCAGCCGCCAGGTAGTGATGAATGCATGGTGTGAAATGGAACGCTTAATTGGGATGTCTGGTTCAGTTATCGCACCGCAGGTTTGCATTGCCGCAGGGGTTTCTGGCGCGCCAGCATTTAGTATGGGCATTCGCGATAGTGGGCTGATTGTCGCTATTAATACCGATCCGGATGCACCGATATTTGCTGAAGCTGATGTGATTATTGTTGAAGAATTTATACCCGTGCTGGAAGCGCTGGTGGCCTGCATTGCAGGTGGGTGATACTTCGTTTACCCACCTTACAACTTCCCGCCATAGAGTGGATAAACCTCATCGTCATCCACTACTTTTAGATTAGCCTCGTTGCCAACCGTAGGGTGGATAAGCGTCAGCGCCATCCACCGCTTCTTAGATTAACTTCTTTGCCAGTTCCCAGACACTCTGGTTAGTCGTCGAAATTGCTTGAGCACCCGCACTCAGCGCGGCATTCGCATCCTCTTCATCGCAAACTAACCCACCGGCGATAATCGGCAGCGGGATTTTCTCGGCCACCCAGCCCAACACTTTTGGCATACATCCCGGTAGGATCTCGATGCAATCAGGGTTCGACTGTGCAACCTGCTTATCAATATTGTAATAAGAGATGGAATCTACCAGGAACAGGCGGTGGATGGTGAAAAAGCCTTGTGCCCGAGCGGCTTTCACCATTGAGGCTTTGGTACTGATAATACCGTCTGCCTGGGTGACCAGTTTGAGGAAGTTAATCACGATCTCTTTATTCGAGGTACCCTCCAGAAGATCGACATGAATAAAGGCGTATTTATTGGCCTTTTTGATTTGCTGCACAATGGTGCTGATGGTGCAGATATTGCCGTACAGCACTGAAATAAACAGACAGTCTGATTTCAGTGCAGTTTGCAGACTTTCAGTATCTTTGACTGCGGCAATCACCGGGTTTTGTTTGAGTAGGGACATCAGGGGCACAGCAGGTTCTCCTTATTATGATTGGCTCTCAGCCAAAACGTAGCTGAATGCCGTATCCACTGCCAGGGTAGCGCCAGAGGGTGAACGTTTGTTCGTCAACCAACAGGCGGCAAGTTCCGCACTCCAGGCAACCCTGCGTCTCTACCTGCAAACTGCCATCTTCATCAATTTGATACAACCCAGCGGGACAGGATTTGACCAGTAATTCTCTTGTTTCGGACGAAACGCAGGACGCCGGAACGATGTGTGGTTTATTGCCCACCGAGTAGTAATTCTTTGTGATTTTTTGCTCTGTTTTCACAAGCTTTTCACTCCTCGCAATAGATCTTGCATCACAGAAATGAAACCCTGGCGACGAGCGTGTTTCAATACACGTTTGATAAGGTGTTCCGGGCTGGAAAAGCCCGTTTCATAATGCTCGCGTTGAAGTTCGGCAAGCATTTGAGGGTATTTGGAATAGAGTGCATGGGTGTGTAGTAGCATCTCAGGAAGGTGCTGATAGCGTTTCAGGACAGACCAAAGATCGCTGGCTTGTAGTTGCTGATGATAAGCGTCGCGAAGTGAACCTTCTGAATGGGTCGACAGCGTCTGCGCTGCGGCCTGAGCTGAAAGAATGGCTAAATCCATACCACGGATGGTCAGCCCGGTATTCACGCAAAAACGAGCGCTATCTCCAATAACCAACCAGCCGGGGCCCGCCAGGTTTCGCGGGATGCTGCTCATGCCTCCCTCGGGGACTAAATGCGCGCCGTATTCGAGCAGCTCCGAATTTTTTAACAACGATTTTAATCGCGGGTGTTGCCTGAAGTTTTCCATCATCTGCGGCAATGGCGTATTGCCAGCGCGCAGAGCAGAAAGTGGGCAAACAATGCCTAATGAGATCGTTTCTTTATTGGTATACAGAAACCCCCCTGCGGGCAGCGCGCCATTTATATCGCCGCTAAATAACCAGGCTGCCCCTTCGTTTTCCTCCAGAGAAAAGCGATTTTCCAGCACATCTTGTGGCAGTGCGAGAACTTCTTTTACACCAATAGCGACATGGTGTTCCGCAGGTTTTGGGAGCAGGCCGTAGCGTTCTGCCAGCAGAGTATTTGCTCCTTCCGCCAGCACTACGGTTCCGGCAAGCAGTGTTTCACCCTCAACAACCACGCCGCGCACCACACCGTTTTCAACGAACAAATCTTCTACCTGCGATTGGGTCATACATTCCGCGCCAGCGTGCCGCGCTTGTTCCATTAGCCAGGGATCAAACCGCGCGCGCAAAATAGTCCACGATGTTGTTGCAGGGGAAAAGGGAGGATGAAGATAGTCAAAGGTGGTGGCGCTTTTCCCGCTGAGTAGCGAGATTTTTTCCTGCGTAACCTGGCGTTCAACCGGAGCCTGGCTGGCGAAATCCGGAATGAGATTCTCCAGCGCGTAGCTGTACAGGCGGCCGCCGGACATATTCTTGGCACCAGGTTGTGTAGCCCGTTCGAGCAGCAGTACAGAGAGCCCAGCACGAGCGCAAAGTAATGCGCAGCTTGAGCCTGCTATTCCTGCGCCAACTATAATGACATCAAAATCTGGCGTATCCATGCCTTAAACTCTGCTGTTAATGACAGGGCAGAATAACATTGAATTACCAGGAGAATGTTGACGCTATTCACGTCCAGAGGAGGGGGGCTGCGCAGTTATTATAGGGTGGATAAGCGCAAGCGCCATCCACCTTTTTTCAAAAAAACTTAGCCTTTATACACACATCCGGCGGTACAGGTTTCTTTTACCATCACCGCACTTAGCAGCGGTAAAACGGGTTTCATTCTGTCCCAAATCCAGGCTGCCAGCACTTCGCTGGTCGGATTCTCAAGCCCTGGAATATCATTCAGATAGTAGTGATCGAGCATATCGTAAGTCGGTTTGAACGCGGCTTTCAGCTCAGAGAAATCAATAATCCAACCGGTATGGGGATCAACCTCGCCGGTAATTTCCAGGCGCACCATAAAAGAGTGCCCATGCAGGCGGCCGCACTTATGCCCTTCAGGCACATGTGGCAGGTGGTGAGCGGCTTCGAAGGTAAAATCTTTAAACAGGGTGGTTGTCATTATTGCGGTCTCAGTAGCGCGAAAAACCGCCGCATAGTACCGGAAATGACTATTTTACGCATTAACTAAAACTGATAAGGCTACGTAAACCACCATTACTGTGTTCTTATTATATATAAATTATTAAATATCAATGAGTTGCATAACCACTTTTAAAACTATGTATTACCAGGAAAAGCGGTTAGTCATTTTAGTTATTTGATATTTCTATCCCTTCTTTAATTGTTACTATCAGCCTCGTTAACCTTACGCTATTCCCGTTTATTCGTTCGATATTAAAAACGGACCTTTTGCTACTGGAACCCAATTAAGCATGACAACTCAGGCCCCACCGACCGCTTTGCTGCCGCTAACCCCGGAGCAACTGGCACGCCTCCAGGCGGCGACAACGGATTTTTCGCAGACTCAACTGGCCTGGTTATCCGGCTATTTCTGGGGAATGATCAATCAACAACCCGGTAGTATTGCAGTAGCACCGACTGCCGCAGTTGAAACCCCGGTTATCACGTTGATTTCCGCTTCTCAGACCGGTAACGCGCGTCGCGTGAGCGAACAACTGCGTGATGATTTGCTGGCAGCAAAACTGAACGTTAACCTGGTAAATGCGGGTGACTATAAATTCAAACAAATTGCCCAGGAAAAACTGCTGATTGTCGTGACCTCGACGCAGGGCGAAGGTGAACCGCCTGAAGAGGCCGTAGCACTGCACAAGTTTTTGTTCTCAAAAAAAGCGCCAAAACTGTCGGGAACTTCATTTGCGGTCTTCAGCCTGGGTGATTCTTCTTACGAATTTTTCTGCCAGTCCGGTAAAGATTTTGATACTAAACTCGCGGAGCTTGGCGGCGAACGCCTGCTGGATCGTGTGGATACTGACGTCGAATTCCAACCCGCCGCAGCTGAATGGCGTGCAAAAATTGTCGACGTGCTGAAATCCCGCGTACCCGCAGAAACGCCAGCGCAAGCGGCAGCCACCGCCACTGGCGTAGTCAATGAAGTCTTCACCAGCCCCTATACCAAAGAGCAGCCGCTGACGGCGACACTTGCGGTGAACCAGAAAATTACCGGGCGTGATTCTGAGAAAGACGTGCGCCATTTTGAAATCGATCTTGGCGATTCTGGCCTGCGTTACCAGCCGGGCGATGCGCTAGGTATCTGGTATCAAAACTGTCCGGCACTGGTTAAAGAACTGGTTGAACTGCTGTGGCTGAAAGGTGATGAGAGCGTCATTGTTGATGGTAAAACACTGTCTTTAAGCGAAGCGCTGGAATGGCATTTTGAACTGACAGTCAACACCGCGAACATTGTTGAGAAATACGCTCAAGTCACTCGTAACGCGGCGCTGCTGGATTTAGTCGGCGATAAAACCAAGCTGCAACACTTTGCTCAAAGCACGCCAATTGTCGACATGGTGCGTTACGCCCCGGCTGAATTAACGGCTGAACAGTTGATTGATTTGCTGCGCCCTTTGACTCCTCGCCTGTACTCCATCGCTTCTTCCCAGGCGGAAGCGGAAAGCGAAGTGCATATCACCGTCGGCGTGGTGCGTTATGACATCGAAGGCCGCGCGCGTACCGGCGGGGCGTCAGGCTTCCTTGCTGACCGTCTTGAAGAAGATGGCGAAGTGCGTGTATTCATCGAGCATAACGATAACTTCCGTCTGCCGGCTAACCCAGAAACGCCGGTTATTATGATTGGCCCTGGCACCGGTATTGCTCCGTTCCGCGCTTTCATGCAGCAGCGTGAAAACGAGGGTGCCAGTGGCAAAAACTGGCTGTTCTTCGGCAACCCGCACTTTACCGATGATTTCCTGTATCAGATTGAATGGCAGCGCTACGTCAAAGACGGGCTACTGACCCATATCGATCTCGCCTGGTCTCGTGACCAGGAACATAAAATATACGTACAAGATAAACTGCGCGAAAAAGGCGCGGAGCTGTGGAACTGGATTAATGAAGGTGCCCACATTTACGTCTGCGGCGATGCAAATCGCATGGCGAAAGACGTTGAGCAGGTTTTACTGGAAGTGGTAGCCGAGTTCGGTGGCATGGATATCGAAACGGCAGATGAATTTTTAAGTGAGCTGCGCGTTGAGCGCCGTTATCAGCGAGATGTCTACTAATGAGCGAAAAACACCCAGGACCATTAGTGGTCGAAGGCAAACTGTCTGATGCCGAGCGTTTGAAACGCGAAAGCAATTTCCTGCGCGGTACCATTCAGGAAGATTTGCAGGACGGGCTGACCGGCGGCTTTAGAGGCGACAACTTTTTGCTGATCCGTTTCCACGGTATGTATCAGCAAGATGATCGCGATATTCGTGCTGAACGTGCAGAACAAAAGCTTGAACCGCGCCATGCGATGATGCTGCGCTGCCGTCTGCCTGGCGGGATCATTACAACTGAACAATGGCGTGCGATTGATAAATTTGCCGAAGATAAAACAATCTACGGCAGCATTCGTCTGACCAATCGCCAGACTTTCCAGTTCCACGGTATTCTGAAAAAGAACGTGAAACCGGCGCATGAAATGCTGCACGAAGTCGGGCTTGATGCACTGGCAACCGCCAACGACGTTAACCGCAACGTGTTGTGTACGTCCAACCCGGTGGAGTCTGAACTGCATCAGGAAGCGTACGAGTGGGCGAAGAAACTTTCTGAGCATTTGCTGCCTCGCACCCGTGCTTACGCCGAGATTTGGTGGGATAAAGAAAAAGTCGCAACGACTGATGAAGAACCGATCCTCGGTGCAACTTATTTGCCGCGTAAATTTAAAACGACGGTAGTTGTGCCGCCGCAGAACGATGTCGATCTTCATGCCAACGACATGAACTTTATCGCTATCGCTAAAGACGGCAAGCTGGTGGGCTTTAACTTGTTGGTCGGTGGTGGCTTGTCCATTGAGCATGGCAATAAAGCGACCTATGCCCGTACCGCGAGCGAGTTTGGCTACATCCCGTTGGAGCATACGCTGGCGGTAGCGGAAGCCGTTGTTACTACGCAACGCGATTGGGGTAACCGTACTGACCGTAAAAATGCCAAAACCAAATACACCCTTGAGCGTGTTGGTGTGGATGTGTTTAAGGCCGAAGTCGAGCGCCGTGCCGGTATCACCTTCGAGCCGACTCGTCCGTATGAATTCACCGGACGCGGCGATCGCATTGGTTGGGTAAAAGGTATTGACGATAAATGGCATCTGACACTGTTTATCGAAAACGGCCGTATTCTGGATTATCCAGGTCGTCCGCTGAAAACTGGATTGATGGAAATTGTGAAGATCCACAAAGGCGACTTCCGCCTGACGGCGAACCAGAACCTGATCGTTGCAGGTGTCCCGGCAAGTGAAAAAGCGGCAATTGAGAAGATTGCGAAAGAAAGCGGGTTGATGAATGCGGTGACACCCCAGCGTGAAAATTCTATGGCCTGCGTTTCCTTCCCGACTTGCCCGCTGGCGATGGCAGAAGCTGAGCGTTTCTTGCCACAGTTTGTGACTAAAGTTGAAGAAGTGCTGGAAAAACATAACGTGCCAGATGAGCACATTGTTACGCGCGTAACGGGCTGCCCGAATGGCTGTGGCCGCGCGTTACTCGCTGAAATCGGCCTGGTAGGAAAAGCGCCAGGGCGTTACAACTTGCACATTGGCGGTAATCGTATCGGCACGCGTATTCCGCGCATGTATCGTGAAAACATCACCGAACCGGAGATTCTGGCTTCTATTGATGAACTGGTTGGTCGCTGGTCAAAAGAACGTGAAGCTGACGAAGGCTTTGGTGACTTCACCATCCGCGCTGGGATTGTTCGCCCGGTATTAGACCCCGCCCGGGATTTGTGGGACTAAATAATGTCGGATGTCGCTGCGCTAATCCGACCTACGGCTACATCAACATTGTCGGATGTCGCTGCGCGACTCTGGCTTACGACTACGACGAATTTGTAGGGTGGATTAGCGTAAGCGACATCCACCATAAATTTATCAAATAAGCGAGGCACGTATGTCCGTACTCGATTTAAAAGCATTGAATGCGTTACCAAAAGTCGAGCGCGTAATAGCGTTGGCCGAGGTAAACAGCCAACTCGAAAAACTCACCGCCGAGCAACGTGTTGGATGGGCGCTGGAAAATCTGCCTGGCGAGTTTGTGTTGTCTTCAAGCTTTGGGATTCAGGCGGCGGTAAGCCTACATCTGGTTACTCAGCAATTCCCGGATATTCCGGTGATCCTCACGGATACAGGCTATCTGTTTCCAGAAACCTACCAGTTTATAGACGAGCTAACCGACAAGCTGAAATTGAACCTGAAAGTCTTCAGCGCGAAGGAAAGTGCGGCATGGCAAGAGGCGCGTTACGGCAAACTGTGGGAACAGGGCGTTGAAGGCATTGAGAAATACAATGAGATCAATAAAGTCGAGCCGATGAATCGCGCACTACGTAAACTGAACGGACAAACCTGGTTTGCGGGTTTAAGGCGTGAACAATCCGGCAGTCGGGCGAATTTACCGGTACTCGCAATTCAACGTGAAGTCTTTAAAATTCTGCCGATTATCGACTGGGACAACCGCCAGGTTTATCAATATCTGACTGCTAATGGCCTGAAATATCATCCGTTATGGGATCAGGGCTACCTCTCTGTGGGTGACACGCACACCACGCGCAAGTGGGAAGAAGGCATGGCAGAAGAAGAAACGCGTTTCTTTGGATTGAAGCGTGAGTGCGGATTACACGAATAATTACCTCAAAACCCTTCGCAATCTGTCGAAGGGTTTTTATTAGCCCCCTAATAAAAAACCTCCCCTCAGCCAGTGACTTCTTCAGGTAATCCGTACGTTCTCTGGTATACGTACCCATTTTGTTCAATGCCCGGACCATTAATGTGGTGGCCTGATCTTTATGGCTGCCAGAAGTTAGATTTATTTGACTAAGCCCATTACGACATAGAAAACAATAATTATTTTATTTAATAACAAATCAAATAAATGAAACGCCATTTCATTTATTTGATCGCGTTATCTCTTTCTGGTGTGGAAATTAATTAGCATCGTCGTTAGTCCGATGACTGATTTTTTAATTCACAACAGGGAAAGACAAATGAAGTGTTTATTTAAAATTAGCACTCTAGCAACATTATTGGTTTCATTTACTTCAGGTGCAGTTACGCTTGACTATCGTCATGAATTTAAGCCTGAAAGTGGCACTAACGCTGACAGAATTAAGATTGGCCATACAACCGAAGATGGATATTTTGCGAGCGTCGAAGGTAAGATTTCTGAAAAAACAGAAGTTGATAACGAAGGCTACAAAAACGGCATTGAGAAATACAGCGGCAACGGCAGCGAATTTGAGTTTGGTAAGAATTTCATTATCAACGACTCGCTGACACTTGCACCCGCGATTAACCTTGATGTGGGTGATTCCTATGTTGGTTACCGTGCGCAGGTTAAAGCCATCTACAATATTAACGATAGCTGGATGACAACACTGCGCTGGCGTCCAGGTATTGAAGTAAGTGAAAACTCTAATGTTAAGAATAAAAACTATAATCAATTTAACTGGGAGCTTGGCTACACCTATCAACAATTCTCAATCGTCGGTGATTTTGAATATCGTTTCACCAACTATGATGATTATGAAGGTGACCATAATTATTGGCTGTATAATGTTGTGGCCAGTTATAGTATTGATAAACACTGGAAGCCATATACTGAAATTGGTTATGTACCACGTTATAATGAAGACCATGAGAAAGACGAAATGGAAGTTCGTTATCGCCTGGGTATCAAATATACATTTTAAGCCCAAATAATAGAATGGGAGCATAAGGCTCCCATTTTATTATCAGCAAATTTCTTATTTGCAAAAAATTAACCCGACTATTAAGCCGGGTTTTGTCAGCACTAACCTTGTGTAACGCTTAGCGCTTCACACTATCAGTGTTTGATATCACGCTTTTCCTGGCGACAATCGGCATTGCCAACAAGACCATCGCGACACTCTTGCTTTGCATCGCGCCCATCTTGACGCTCTTGCGATTGTTCTGTTGCCAATGCGGGCACTACGGCCATCAGGGAGGAAGCAGCAAGCAACATTAATGCTAATTTTTTCATGATAAATTCCTAAATGTAGTAAGCCCTGAAGTGGGTTAGTGCATTAGTTTAGAGGGCACAAATAATACACTTCAGTTGCTTAGCTCGTCGTGCATGAAGAAATACAATTTTAAACTTATCTTTATGCGCGATTCTGAACCATGAACGGCGAGTAGGCAGAACCTTTTCGCCCTACAGAGTGCTATTTGGCTTTCGCCAATTCCTTCACCAGCGGCAGCATTACACGCACTACATCATGGCTGCGTTTTTCGATACGCTTTGGTAACCATTTATCCAGATATTGCTGGTTATCAATCAATGCGTTGTGCCAACTGGTTCCATCCGGGAAGGCTTTGCTTTTCGCTCGTTGCTGATAACCATCCTTTTTGCCCAAAGACCAGTTGGTCCCTTCAACAGAAAGAACCGCAATTCCTGCTTTATCAAACACCTCGGTATCGCTACAGCAACCCGTTCCTTTTGGATATTTAGCATTAAGACCAGGATTGGTGGTGGCATTTATATTGAGTTGGCGCGCTAGTTTTAACGCGCGATCGCGTGTCAGTTTGCTAACGGCGGCGGGCGTCGATTTCCCACTGTTAAAATAGAGTTTGTCGCCAACGATCAAGTTATCGAGATTAATAACCAACAATGTATTTTTCTTTTCTCTCGCACTCATGCGCTTGAGAATATCAGCCGCACCCAACGCGCCAATTTCTTCGCCGCTGGTGGCGATGAAACGGATGCCATAGCTTGTCGGAATATCTTTCAGTCGGGTTGCGAGCTCCAGCATCACGCCGAGCCCTGAAGCGTTGTCGTCAACGCCCTGAAGCGTTAGCCCACCGAGGTTGTTATTCACATCGCTATCACTGAGCGGTACGTAAGTATCCAGGTGCGCCATAATAATGATTTGCTGCGGTTTGGTTCCTTCGCGTGCTGCAATGACTGAGCTGGCGCTAACGTTATGCCAGTTCTGATGGCCATCTTTGGTGGTGTAAAGGTAACGAGTATTAAAGCGGCGAATATCGCTTTGGTAGCCAAGTTGGCTAAATTGCTGTTGTAAATAGTCAGCCGTTAACATTTCCGCAGGGCTGCCGGTCATGCGTCCAGGGAATACCGTTGCGATGTGGCGCGTTTGTTGGCTGGCTATTTGGCCTATTGGCGTGGAACTTGCAAAAGCTGGTAACGCACTGCAAAGGGTAAAACAAATGCCAGGCGCCAGGCGGGTCAGTGATTGGCGCAATGCGGAAAACATAGTGAGTCCCTTTTAAATAGGAAAAATTTTTGCCTGCCTAGTATGAAACTGTGACGCACGTTACACAATTTCAATTGCTCTGAAACCCTCGCCATAACGCTTGTTAAGCACATTTTGTGATTAGCATTTTCACGCCGTTATTCCTTTGTGGAACTACTCATTCCAATTCGTAATTTCATAACAAAGAAACCTCAGCCGTATAGTCCCTCAACGCATTTTTAAACGGCGGGCCATGACCCTCCGTACTAAACCTCGGTTAAGGGAAGGTTATGGACCAAAAACGACTCACACACTTACGGCAACTGGAGGCTGAAAGCATCCATATCATCCGCGAGGTGGCTGCCGAATTTTCCAATCCAGTGATGATGTATTCCATCGGTAAAGATTCATCGGTGATGTTGCATTTGGCCCGAAAAGCGTTCTATCCAGGCACACTTCCTTTCCCGCTGCTGCATGTCGATACCGGCTGGAAATTCCGTGAAATGTACGATTTCCGTGACCGTACCGCGAAGAACTACGGCTTCGAGTTGTTGGTGCATAAAAATCCGGAAGGCGTGGCAATGGGGATTAACCCATTCGTACACGGCAGTGCCAAACATACTGACATCATGAAAACCGAAGGGTTGAAACAAGCGCTGAGCAAATACGGTTTTGATGCCGCTTTTGGTGGTGCACGTCGTGATGAAGAAAAATCCCGTGCTAAAGAGCGTATCTATTCGTTCCGCGATCGTTTCCATCGTTGGGACCCAAAAAACCAGCGCCCTGAGCTGTGGCACAACTACAACGGCCAGATTAATAAAGGTGAAAGCATTCGCGTTTTCCCGCTCTCTAACTGGACCGAGTTGGATATCTGGCAGTACATTTTCCTGGAAAATATCGACATCGTTCCGCTGTATCTGGCTGCTCCGCGCCCTGTGTTGGAGCGTGATGGAATGTTGCTGATGGTTGACGATGACCGTATCGATTTACAACCGGGCGAAGTCATTGAGCAGAAAATGGTGCGCTTCCGTACTCTGGGTTGCTGGCCGCTGACCGGTGCCGTTGAATCCGAAGCGCAAACGCTGCCGGAAATCATCGAAGAGATGCTGGTTTCGACTACCAGTGAACGTCAAGGGCGGGCAATTGACCGCGACCAGGCAGGCTCCATGGAGCTTAAAAAACGCCAGGGTTATTTCTAAGGAGCCGCCAGATGAACACGACTATTGCACAACAAATTGCTGATGAAGGCGGCGTTGAAGCCTATCTGCACGCGCAACAAAACAAAAGCCTGCTGCGCTTCCTGACGTGCGGCAGCGTAGATGACGGCAAAAGCACATTGATTGGCCGCCTGTTGCATGACACGCGTCAAATCTATGAGGATCAACTTTCTTCACTGCATACCGACAGCAAACGCCACGGTACGCAGGGCGAAAAACTGGACCTGGCATTACTGGTGGATGGTTTACAAGCTGAGCGTGAGCAAGGCATCACCATCGATGTGGCATACCGTTATTTTTCTACCGAAAAACGTAAATTCATTATTGCTGATACGCCGGGGCACGAGCAGTACACTCGTAATATGGCAACCGGCGCATCTACTTGTGAGCTGGCGATCTTATTGATCGATGCGCGTAAGAGCGTGCTGGATCAAACGCGTCGTCACAGTTTTATCTCCACATTACTTGGGATCAAACACCTCGTGGTTGCGGTCAACAAAATGGATCTGGTGGGATTTAGCGAAGAGACTTTCGAACAGATCAAACAGGATTACCTGACTTTTGCTGAACAACTGCCATCGGATTTAGATATTCGCTTTGTACCGCTTTCCGCACTTGAAGGCGATAACGTCGCGACACAAAGCATCAATATGCCGTGGTACAGCGGCCCTACGCTGCTTGAGCTTCTGGAAACGGTTGAAGTGAAGCGCGTGGTTGAACAGCAACCGATGCGTTTCCCGGTTCAGTATGTGAACCGCCCAAATCTGGATTTCCGTGGTTACGCTGGCACGCTGGCGTCCGGTGTGGTGAACGTCGGGCAGCGCATTAAAGTTTTGCCGTCTGGCGTTGAGTCAACCATTGCACGAATCGTAACTTTCGATGGAGATTTGCAACAAGCCGCTGCGGGCGAAGCCATTACGCTGGTGCTGAAAGATGAAATCGACATTAGCCGTGGCGATTTGCTGGTGGATGCGAGTGACAAGCTTCCTGCGGTGCAAACGGCGAAAGTTGACGTGGTGTGGATGGCGGAACAAGCGCTGGTGCCTGGACAGAGCTATGAAATTAAGGTCGCGGGTAAGAAAACCCGTGCCCGCGTTGATAATATTCACTATCAGGTCGACATTAACAGCCTGACACAACGTATGGTAGAAAGCCTGCCGCTGAACGGTATTGGCCTGGTAGATTTAACTTTCGACGAGCCGCTGGTGTTGGATAAATACCAGGAAAACCCGGTTACCGGCGGGCTGATTTTCATCGACCGCCTGACCAACGTTACCGTTGGTGCCGGTATGGTGCGTGAGCCGCAAGAAGATGTATTCCAGGAACCTTCCGCTTTTAGCGCTTTTGAGCTGGAACTGAATGCTCTGGTACGTCGCCACTTCCCACACTGGGGCGCGCGTGATTTGCTGGGGGGTAAATAATGGCTGAGCACGACGAAAACGTCGTCTGGCATGCCCACCCGGTAACGGTTGAACAGCGTGAGAAACTCCATCAGCACCGGGGCGCGGTGCTGTGGTTTACCGGGCTTTCTGGTTCGGGTAAATCTACAGTCGCAGGCGCTCTGGAAGAAGCGTTGCACAAACTTGGCGTAAGCACTTATCTGCTTGATGGTGATAATGTGCGCCACGGTTTATGTAGTGACCTGGGTTTTAGTGATGCCGATCGTAAAGAAAACATTCGCCGTGTTGGTGAAGTTGCCAACCTGATGGTGGATGCTGGGCTTGTGGTGTTAACCGCGTTTATTTCGCCGCATCGTGCAGAGCGCCAGATGGTGCGCGATCGCGTAGGGGAGGGGCGGTTTATCGAAGTCTTTGTTGATACACCACTTTCCATCTGCGAAGCACGTGACCCGAAAGGTTTATACAAAAAAGCTCGTGCAGGTGAGTTGCGCAATTTTACCGGCATAGACTCGGTTTATGAAGCACCAGAGAGCCCTGAAATACACTTAGATGGCGAACAATTGGTAACAAATTTGATACAGCAATTATTAGACCTGTTGCGCCGTGACGTTATTATCAAAACCTAAGACATTACCAGGTGCGTGACGTACCTGGTTTGCAAGGTTTACGGATTCGTTATGCGCAATGGCACCAACATAGCTATTACATCGGCTGATGCAAGCCCTGAAACCGAAGAGACAACCTGGTCATTGGCCGGTGCGCTCATCGGTTTTTTGTCATGGCTATTGGCGCTGGGTATTCCTTTCCTGGTTTACGGCCCTAATACCCTGTTTTTTTTCCTTTATACGTGGCCTTTTTTCCTCGCATTATTACCTGTTGCCGTGGTCGTAGGGATTGCGCTGCACTCTCTGCTGCGTGGGCGTTTGCTGTATAGCTGCGCCACGACTGTGCTGGCGGTTGCGCTAATGTTCGGCATCCTCTTTTTGTGGCTGATGGGCTAATCGTAAAATATTCAGCAAACCGTAACAGACTATTTATGACTGCAAATGGGCTAACTCGCCTGCAAACGCGCATGTTGTCGCTTTCTGTGATAAATTCTGCCGCAAATACGAAGGGGCGCTTTGTACCCAGAGCGAAACTCGATAAAATTTCGTGCGATGATTGTGCCGTTTTTCAGGGGGCAGGATGGGTAAACTAACGCTGCTATTGCTGGCCTTGTTGGTCTGGCTGCAGTATTCGCTGTGGTTTGGAAAAAACGGCGTACATGATTACACGCGAGTGAATGACGACGTTGCCGCACAGCAGGCGACGAACGCTAAACTCAAAGCGCGTAACGACCAGCTATTTGCGGAAATTGACGATCTTAATGGCGGACAGGAAGCCATTGAAGAGCGTGCTCGTAACGAACTCAGCATGACTAAACCGGGCGAAACCTTCTACCGCCTGGTACCCGATAGCTCTAAGCGCTTAAGTAACGGTGCCGGGCAGAACAATCGATAATCAAGCGTAAGTGAATCTACATGGCAGACTCCTCCCCGGACGTAATTGCCGTGGTGCCGGCAGCAGGTATCGGCAGCCGCATGCAAACGGAATGTCCTAAGCAATATCTAAAAATCGGCGATAAAACTATTCTTGAACACGCGGTGGCAAGCCTGATGGCTCACCCGCGCGTGGTGCATGTCGTTATCGCCATTAGCCCTACCGATAGCTGGTTTGCTTCTCTCCCTCTTGCCTCAAATCCAGATGTGACGGTAATCAACGGCGGTGAACAACGTGCTGACTCCGTGCTTGCCGGGCTGAATACTGTGCAAGGTGCACAATGGGTGCTGGTGCATGACGCCGCGCGTCCTTGTTTACATCAGGATGATTTAGCGCGATTGCTGGCTATCACTCAGACGAGCAAAATTGGCGGCATTCTGGCAGCACCGGTTCGTGACACCATGAAACGTGGCGAGCCGGGCAAAAGCCTGATTGCAAACACGGTCGATCGTGAAGATCTTTGGCATGCGTTAACGCCTCAGCTTTTCCCTCTGGAATTGCTGCGCAGTTGTTTACAGCGCGCACTCGATGAACATGCCACGATTACAGATGAAGCCTCGGCGCTTGAGTATTGTGGTTTCCATCCCGAATTAATTAGCGCCCGCGCCGATAATATAAAAGTGACTCGCCCTGAAGACCTGGCGTTGGCGGAGTTTTACCTCACGCGGTTAACCCAAACGGAGAAAAAATAATGCGTATTGGACATGGTTTTGACGTACACGCCTTTGGTGGCGCAGGCCCAATTATCATTGGCGGCGTTCGCGTGCCGTTCGAACAAGGGCTACTTGCGCACTCAGATGGTGATGTTGCCCTGCACGCATTAACGGATGCTCTGTTAGGCGCTGCCGCATTAGGGGATATCGGCAAATTATTCCCGGACACTGACGCTGCATTTAAAGGGGCCGACAGCCGTGAATTGTTGCGTGAAGCGTGGCGTCGTATTCAGGCGAAAGGCTACACGCTGGGTAACGTTGATGTGACCATTATTGCTCAGGCGCCTAAAATGGCTCCGCATATCCCGCAGATGCGCGTGTTTATTGCCGAGGATCTGGGCTGCCATATGGATGATGTGAACGTAAAAGCCACTACCACTGAAAAGCTCGGCTTTACCGGCCGTGGCGAAGGCATTGCTTGCGAAGCGGTGGCACTCTTACATAAGGCACGTAAATAATGGATATGCAGAATCTGACATGGCTGCATGGTAAGCCACAAGGCACAGGGGTAATCAAAGCCAACCCCGAAGATTTTGTCGTTATCGAAGACCTGGGTTTTGGGCCGGATGGTGATGGCGAGCATTTACTGTTGCGCATCCTGAAAAACGGCTGCAACACGCGCTTTGTCGCTGATGCGCTGGCTAAATATCTTAAAGTACATGCACGCGAAGTTAGCTTTGCCGGCCAAAAAGACAAGCATGCCGTGACCGAACAATGGTTCTGTGTGCGTCTGCCGGGCAAAGAAATGCCGAATATGAAAGGCTTTGAGCTGGAAGGCTGCCAGGTTCAGGAATATGCCCGTCACCGTCGTAAATTACGTTTGGGTGCTCTGAAAGGAAACCGTTTTACGCTGGTTCTGCGCAATGTCAGCGATCGTGCTGAGCTTGAGCAGCGCTTGAATACTATCTTGCACAAAGGCGTACCTAATTATTTTGGTAGCCAACGGTTTGGCATGGGCGGCAATAACCTACATCAGGCTTTACGCTGGGCGCAAACCAATGCGCCAATCCGCGACCGCAATAAACGCAGTTTTTATCTGTCAGCTGCACGTAGCGCCATGTTTAACCAAATCGTCAGCGAAAGGCTAAAAAAACCAGACTTTAACCAGGTCATTGACGGCGATGCTTTACAACTCGCAGGGCGCGGTAGCTGGTTTGTTGCAATACCTGAAGAAATGCCGGAACTGCAAACTCGCGTCGATAACGGTGAGTTATTGATTACTGCACCGCTGCCCGGTGATGGTGCCTGGGGAACACAAAATGCCGCGCTGGCGTTTGAACAACAATGTGTTGCCGAGGAAACAGATTTGCAGGGGCTGTTGATTCGTGAGCGTGTAGAAGCGTCTCGTCGAGCTATGCTGGTGATGCCTCAAGAACTGAACTGGAACTGGTGGGATGACGCTACGGTTGAATTAAGCTTTTGGTTACCCGCAGGTAGTTTCGCAACCAGCGTAGTACGCGAACTAATGAGCGCCCCAGGCAATTACGCGGATATCGCCGAGTAGCAACGGAACAAAGGATTGTATCGTTGCCCTGGACAAGCCGTTGCGGTGGATGCTACAAAAACTGCAACAATTTCATGACAGCTGCACTAAAATCAGCAGAATGGAATAAAACAACAAAAAGAAGCTTTGTTAATCCAATATGAGAATACTTTTGAGTAACGATGACGGTGTCAATGCGCCGGGCATTCAGGTGCTGGCTGCTCGACTTAGGGAATTTGCTGAAGTGCAGGTTGTCGCCCCGGACCGTAATCGCAGTGGGGCATCAAACTCACTGACGCTCGAATCTTCATTGCGTACCTTCACGCTTGCAAACGGTGATATTTCTGTGCAAATGGGCACGCCGACAGATTGCGTCTATCTCGGGGTTAACGCTTTAATGCGCCCAGGCCCAGATGTGGTGGTTTCCGGAATTAATGCCGGGCCAAATCTGGGCGATGACGTTATCTATTCCGGCACCGTTGCGGCGGCGATGGAAGGGCGTCACTTAGGTCTTCCTGCGCTGGCAGTTTCATTGAACGGCCATCAGCATTACGAAACGGCGGCTGCGGTGACCTGTTCAATTTTGCGAGCATTGTCGCGTGAACCTCTGCGTACTGGTCGCATCCTGAATATCAATGTGCCGGATTTGCCGCTTGATGAAATCAAGGGCATTCGGGTCACTCGCTGTGGCAGTCGCCATCCTTCAGATAAAGTCATCCCACAAGAAGATCCGCGTGGTAATACGCTTTACTGGATTGGTCCGCCAGGTGACAAGTTTGATGCCGGCCCAGATACCGATTTCGCCGCCGTTGATGAAGGCTACGTATCGGTCACACCGTTGCATGTTGATCTCACGGCCCACAGTGCGCGTGAGGTCGTAAGCCACTGGTTGAGTAAATCAGGAGTGGATGAGCAATGGTAAGCAAACGCGTCCAAGCCCTTCTCGAACAATTACGCAGTCAAGGTATCAAGGACGAAAAAGTACTTGATGCCATTGCGCAGGTGCCGCGGGAAAAATTTGTCGATGAAGCGTTTGAGCACAAGGCCTGGGAAAACACGGCATTACCTATTGGCTCAGGCCAAACCATCTCGCAGCCTTATATGGTTGCAAGAATGACTGAATTACTTGAACTAACACCTGAATCTCGCGTGCTGGAAATCGGCACCGGGTCCGGGTATCAAACCGCTATTCTGGCTCATCTGGTGCATCATGTTTGCTCAGTTGAACGAATCAAAGGCCTGCAATGGCATGCCAGACGGCGTTTGAAACAGCTCGATTTACACAATATCTCAACCCGTCACGGTGATGGCTGGGAGGGCTGGCATGCGCGCAGTCCATTTGACGCTATTATTGTTACGGCAGCTCCGCCGGAAATCCCCAGCGCATTATTGTCGCAGCTGGATGAAGGCGGAATTCTTGTTCTCCCGGTAGGCGAAGACAGGCAGTTTCTGAAACGCATTCGCCGACTAAGTGGAGAATTTGTCATTGATACGGTCGAAGCCGTTCGTTTTGTACCCTTAGTAAAAGGCGAACTGGCATAACCCAGACGTTTCTTGTTTTTTTCTAAGGGTTTTGGCGTAACGTAACGCGCAGCGAATTTTTACATCTGGCTGTTAATGCCAGATCTGCCGTATTTTCATAAGCATATGATTGTTTTTTGGGGGATAAATGAGCGCGGGAAGCCCAACTTTTACTTTACGCCGTATTGCAGCGTTGTCGCTGGTCAGCCTGTGGTTAGCTGGATGCACCAGCAATAACAGCCAGGCACCTATCAGTTCAGTGGGCGGTAGTAGCAATGCCAGCAGCAATTCTTCCGGTGGTATGTTGGTAACCCAACCACCAAAAATGTCCACCCAAAGCCAGACTCCGCAAATTCAACCTGTACAACAGCAACCGGCGATTCAACCGATGCGTACTCAACAGGTTGAATCAGCACCCGTTCAGACTGAAAACGGGCGTATCGTTTATAACCGCAAGTATGGGAACATTCCGAAAGGGAGCTATGCTGGTGGTAGCACTTATACCGTGAAACGCGGTGACACTCTTTTCTACATTGCATGGATAACCGGCAACGATTTCCGTGACCTTGCACAACGCAACAATGTCCCCGCCCCGTACGGCTTAGAAGTAGGTCAAACCCTGCAAGTGGGCAACTCTTCCGGGACACCAATTACCGGTGGAAACGCGGTAACAGCGGCTGATGCTAGCGCGCAAGGCGTGGCGCCAACGGCTGTGCAAAATACCACCGCAGTGGTTGCTTCTAAACCGGTAATTACGTATTCTGAGGATTCAGGTGAACAGAGTGCTAACAAAATGTTGCCGAATAATAAAGGTACTGCGACAGTCGTCACAGCACCGGTTACGGCACCTGTGGTTAGCTCTACTACCGTTCCAACCGCCAGCAGTACATCCGACAGCGCGCCGATTTCGACGTGGCGTTGGCCAACTGATGGCAAGGTTATCGAGAACTTCTCTGCTACTGAAGGTGGCAATAAAGGGATCGATATCGCAGGCAGCAAAGGCCAGGCTGTTGTTGCTACCGCCTCAGGGCGAGTGGTTTATGCCGGTAATGCGCTGCGAGGTTACGGTAATCTAATCATCATCAAACACAACGATGATTACCTGAGTGCCTACGCCCATAACGATACAATGCTGGTCCGGGAACAACAAGAAATCACGGCGGGGCAGAAGATAGCTACCATGGGTAGCACCGGAACCAGTTCAACACGTTTGCATTTTGAAATTCGTTACAAGGGGAAATCCGTCAACCCGCTACGTTATTTACCGCAGCGGTAAGCCGGCAAAGTACGCGATACACGAAGTCATTTAATTGATGGAGTGTAAGGTGCTTTGCCCAGGGATCACGGGTAGGAGCCACCTTATGAGTCAGAATACGCTGAAAGTTAACGAGTTAAATGAAGACGCGGAATATGATGAGAATGGAGTTGAGGTCTTTGACGAAAAAGCCCTCGTAGAAGAGGAACCCAGTGATAACGACATTGCCGAAGAGGAGTTGTTGTCACAGGGAGCCACTCAGCGTGTGCTGGACGCGACTCAGCTTTATCTTGGGGAGATCGGTTATTCCCCATTATTGACAGCCGAAGAAGAAGTGTATTTTGCCCGCCGCGCACTGCGTGGGGATGTCGCTTCTCGCCGTCGCATGATTGAAAGTAACTTGCGTCTGGTGGTCAAGATTGCCCGTCGTTATAGCAATCGTGGTCTGGCTTTGCTGGACCTGATTGAAGAGGGGAATCTGGGGCTAATTCGTGCCGTTGAGAAGTTTGACCCAGAGCGTGGGTTCCGTTTTTCAACGTACGCGACATGGTGGATTCGTCAGACCATCGAACGGGCAATCATGAACCAAACCCGTACGATTCGTTTGCCGATTCATATCGTGAAAGAGCTGAACGTTTATCTGCGTACTGCACGTGAACTCTCTCATAAACTCGACCATGAGCCGAGCGCTGAAGAGATTGCTGAGCAACTGGATAAACCGGTTGATGATGTTAGCCGTATGCTGCGTCTCAACGAGCGTATTACTTCAGTAGACACCCCGTTGGGGGGTGATTCTGAAAAAGCGCTGCTGGATATTCTGGCTGACGAAAAAGACAACGGCCCGGAAGACACCACGCAAGACGATGATATGAAACAGAGCATCGTGAAGTGGTTGTTTGAACTGAACGCCAAACAGCGTGAAGTGCTGGCTCGTCGTTTTGGCCTTTTAGGTTATGAAGCTGCAACACTGGAAGATGTAGGTCGTGAAATTGGCCTGACTCGTGAACGTGTTCGTCAGATTCAGGTTGAAGGTCTACGTCGTCTGCGTGAAATTTTGCAGACTCAGGGACTGAATATCGAAGCGTTGTTCCGCGAATAATCGATTCTTCAAATAAAAAAGCGGTGACTCAGGTCACCGCTTTTTTTTGTCTGTTTTTCAGCGCGCTGGATGTTGCTAATGCTATTCCACCCTTGTAGGTCGAATTAGTGCAGCGACATCCGACATCGCTACACCAGACTCTTCAAACGATAAATCCACTCAAGCGCCTGACGCGGCGACAGGGAGTCAGGATCTAAAGCTTCCAGCGCTTCTACCGCAGGCGAAGTTTCTTCAGGGACCGAAAGCAACGACATCTGCGTACCATCTACCTGTGTTGCCGCCGTGTTGTTAGAAACGGTCTCAAGTTCGCGCAGTTTTTGGCGCGCACGTTTAATCACATCCTTTGGCACGCCAGCAAGAGCGGCAACGGCCAGACCGTAACTTTTGCTTGCGGCGCCATCTTGCACACTATGCATAAACGCGATGGTGTCACCGTGTTCAATGGCATCAAGATGCACGTTTGCCACACCTTCCATTTTTTCAGGCAGTGTAGTCAGCTCAAAGTAGTGAGTTGCGAACAGCGTCAGCGCTTTAATGCGATTTGCCAGACTTTCTGCACAGGCCCAGGCCAGCGACAGACCATCATATGTTGATGTTCCACGGCCAATTTCATCCATTAGCACCAGACTGTTCTCGGTCGCGTTGTGCAGAATGTTTGCAGTTTCGGTCATCTCTACCATAAAGGTAGAACGCCCGGAAGCCAGATCGTCCGCTGCACCAACGCGCGTGAATATACGGTCAATAGGCCCAATCTCGGCCTGCTGCGCGGGAACAAAACTACCAATGTAAGCCAGCAACACAATCAGTGCAGATTGACGCATATAGGTACTTTTACCCCCCATGTTTGGCCCGGTAATAATCAGCATTCGCCGCTGTGGCGCAAGGGTGAGTGGGTTTGCGATAAATGGCTCGCTGAGAACTTGCTCCACCACCGGGTGGCGCCCACCGATAACTTTAATACCCGGTTTATCCGTCAGTTGTGGGCACGTGTAATTCAGGCTGTAAGCACGCTCAGCAAGGTTAACGAGTACATCCAGTTCCGCGAGCGCGGTCGCACTTTGTTGCAACGCTTCTAGGTGCGGCAGTAAGGCATCGAACAACTGGTCGTAAAGCTGCTTTTCCAGCGCCAGTGCTTTCCCTTTCGACGTCAGTACTTTGTCTTCGTACTCTTTCAGTTCAGGAATGATATAGCGTTCGGCATTTTTCAGCGTCTGGCGGCGCACATAATGAATAGGTGCGTGATGGCTCTGGCTGCGGCTGATTTGGATGTAATAACCGTGCACGCCATTGAAACCGACTTTTAACGTATCCAGGCCCAGTTTTTCGCGCTCACGGATTTCCAGTTTATCGAGGTAATCCGTTGCACCATCTGCCAGTGCACGCCACTCGTCTAATTCTTCGTGATAGCCTGGTGCAATCACGCCGCCATCGCGGACTAATACTGGCGGTGTTTCCACCACAGCATGTTCAAGCAATTCACGCAGTTCGGTGAATTCGCCCATGTTCTCACGTAGCGTTTGCACATAGTCGGTTGGCACATCAGCAAGTAGTCCGCGCAATTCTGGTAATTGCTGGAAAGCGTGGCGCATGCGTGCTAAATCGCGTGGGCGAGCGGTGCGCAATGCGAGGCGCGCCAGAATACGTTCTAAATCACCAACCTGGCGCAACACGGGTTGAATTTCGGCGGTTCTGTCTTGCAGGGCAGTAATGGTCTGTTGGCGCTTTTGCAGCACGTCAACATTGCGAATCGGCATATGCAACCAGCGTTTCAGCATACGGCTGCCCATCGGCGTGACGGTGCAGTCCAGCACGGAAGCAAGCGTGTTTTCAAAGCCGCCAGACAGGTTCTGGGTAATTTCCAGATTACGGCGCGTTGCGGCATCCATAATGATGCTGTCTTGCTGGCGGTCCATGGTGACGGAGCGAATATGCGGCAGAGAAGTACGCTGGGTATCTTTAACGTATTGCAGCAAACAACCCGCGGCACATAATGCATGATGAGCATTTTCGACGCCAAAACCGATCAGGTCACGCGTGCCAAATTGCATGTTCAATTGCTGGCGGGCGGTGGAAATTTCAAATTCCCACAGCGGGCGACGGCGCAAACCGCGGCGGCCTTCGATTAGACGTGTCTCCGCAAAATCTTCGGCGTACAGCAACTCTGCGGGATTGGTGCGTTGAAGCTCTGCGGCCATGGTTTCTATATCTTCTGGCTCGGACAGGCGAAAACGCCCGGAGCTGATATCGAGTGTGGCATAACCAAAACCTTTACCATCTTGCCAGATTGCCGCCAACAGATTGTCCTGGCGTTCTTGTAACAGCGCTTCATCGCTGATTGTGCCAGGTGTGACAATACGCACCACTTTGCGTTCGACCGGACCTTTGCTGGTAGCAGGGTCGCCAATCTGTTCGCAAATTGCAGCGGACTCGCCCAGATTCACAAGTTTGGCTAAATAGTTTTCGATAGCGTGATGTGGCACGCCAGCCATCGGAATGGGTTCGCCTGCGGATGCTCCGCGTTTGGTCAGGGAAATGTCGAGCAGTTGAGATGCACGTTTCGCATCGTCATAAAACAACTCGTAAAAGTCGCCCATGCGATAAAACAACAGGATTTCAGGATGCTGCGCTTTCAGGCGTAGATACTGCTGCATCATTGGGGTGTGGGCGTCGAGATTTTCCGTTGTACTCATAGTGTTATTCTTTTTAATCCATTGAATTAAAAGTTAATTGTGATTTTTTATTGTTGTTAGTGCTCACATTATCTCATGAAGCTGCTCTGTCGCGAAAAGCTTCGCTATTACACCACAGAACCACGCAATGACACATCGTCAAAGGAGAGGAAAACTTCGCGTCGACTCGCAGACTCTGTTACTCCCGTTCTGATTTTGATTTACCATAAGGAATACACTTTCTTTGTTAGCTATATGGACATCCCAACACATGCGTAACTCCGTCGCGTTACTTCCGCTTATAGTTTTACTGGCCGCGTGTAGCAGTAAACCGAAAACTGAAACTCAGCCTCAGCAAACAGGTACGCCTTCTGGCGGTTTCTTATTGCAGCCACAGCATGATGTGTTTATGCAGACGGGGGATTTCGCTAACAATCCTGAAGCCGAGAAATTCATCAATAAAATGGTGAATGAGCATGGTTTTGACCGCCAGCAACTCCATGAAGTGCTTTCTCAGGCCAAAAGACTGGATTACGTTCTGCGTTTGATGGACCAGCAAGCGCCAACGACGGCACCTCCTGTCGGCCCTAATGGCGCGTGGTTACGCTATCGCGGCAAATTTATTACCCCGGATAACGTGCAAAACGGAGTGGCGTTCTGGAATCAACACGATGACGCTCTGAAACGTGCATACCAGGTTTACGGTGTCCCGCCGGAGATTATCGTCGGCATTATTGGTGTTGAGACGCGCTGGGGCCGGGTGATGGGCAAAACACGTATTATTGATGCGCTTGCCACTTTGTCGTTTGCTTACCCTCGTCGAGCACAATATTTCTCTGGCGAACTGGAGACGTTCCTGCTGATGGCGCGTAACGAAGGGGACGATCCACTGGCACTGAAAGGGTCATTCGCCGGGGCGATGGGATACGGCCAGTTTATGCCTTCTTCGTTTAAAGAATTCGCGGTTGATTTCAACGGCGACGGCCATGTGAACTTGTGGGATCCAGAAGATGCCATTGGTAGCGTGGCGAACTACTTTAAAGCGCACGGTTGGGTGAAGGGAGATTTGGTTGCGGTTCCAGCTAACGGCCAGGTTCCGGGACTGGCGAATGGCTTCAACACTAAATACTCTGTATCTGCGCTGGCGCAATCGGGTTTAAGCCCTACGGCTTCTCTGGGGAATCATCAGGAAGCGAGTTTGTTACGTCTGGATATGGGCGATCGTTACCAGTACTGGTACGGCCTACCAAACTTCTACGCCATTACGCGTTACAACCACAGCACGCATTATGCTATGGCGGTCTGGCAGTTAGGTCAGTCCGTCGCATTGGCCCGCGTTCAGTAACCCAGCACAGTAACCAAAAAATCGCCCCGTTCTGGGGCGATTTGCGTTTCTCGTTTTACCCTTATTGTTGATCGCTAACTGAAAAGCTCACTTCGTGTTTAACGAGGTGTCATTCAGGAATTTACAATGTGCTCAAGGTGGTTTATGTTATGTTATAACAAATCATCTTGAGTATTCCCCATGTCTCCATCTTCCCCGCGCACGCTTTTCTGTGCGTCTGCGTTGTTACGCGCAGGCGGCGTGATAATTGTGCTGTGCATCCTCTGGCTTACCGTCCTTTGGGCGATAGCGCTGCCATGATTGAACTAAACCAGGTTGTGCTGGGCTATCAGGGAAGGGCAGTAACTTCGCCTTTGTCCGGAAGATTTTGTGCGGGCAGTATGACGGCGGTTATTGGCGCTAATGGCACGGGTAAGTCAACGTTATTGAAAACGTTGTTACGGATTCATGCACCTCTGAAGGGTAATATTACATTCACTCCAGGGGCTGCTCCGCGAACGGCATGGCTGCCACAGCTAGCTGAAATGGACCGTCAATTTCCGGCCACAGTATACGATGTGGTGAGTATGGGATGTTGGCCGGCACGTGGCCTTTTCAGGAGCCTGACTCGTCGCCACAGGCTGCGAGTGATGGAGGCTATCGACCGCGTTGGGCTAAGTGAAATGTGCAAGCAGCCTATAGAAATCCTTTCTGGTGGCCAGTTTCAGCGCATGCTGTTTGCACGCCTGCTTATTCAGGATGCCCCGCTGGTGCTGCTTGATGAGCCATTCACTGGCGTCGATGCCCAAACAACGCAATTTCTGATGACGTTAATCCGCCAGATGCACGAATCCGGGCAAACGGTGATTACGGTTCTGCATGATAACGAACTTGTCGAGCGCTTCTTCCCGGAAGTCTTACTGCTTAGCCCGGAAACATGTCATTGGGGGCCGAGCCAACAGGTGTTGCCTCGTTACCATCCTGCGCCTCTAAGTCTGGTAATAAATTCATGATTTATCATTTTTTCTTTGAGCCATTCATTGCTTACGGCTTTATGCGGCGCGCGCTTGTTGCGTGTCTGGCGTTATCCATTAGTACAGCACCGTTGGGCATATTCTTGCTGCTGCGCCGTATGAGCCTGGTGGGAGATGCACTTTCTCACGCCATTTTGCCAGGCGTTGCGGTGGGATATTTATTGGCGGGTATGTCACTGGTCGCGATGGGGATTGGCGGCTTTGTTGCTGGGGTGCTGGTGGCGTTAATTTCAGGCCTGGTAAGTTCACGCACAAACCTTAAAGAAGATGCCAGTTTCGCAGGATTTTACCTCGGATCGCTGGCGTTGGGCGTTACGTTGATTTCATTACGTGGGTCCAGTGTTGATCTCCTTCATCTGTTATTCGGTTCTATTCTGGCGGTGGATAACCAATCCACGATTTTCGTTGGTGTGATTGCCAGTGTGACGTTACTTATCCTGGCCGGTTTGTACCGGGGCCTGGTGATGGAAACGTTTGACCGCAGCTTTTTGCAGGTCAATAACCGCCTGGCCCCGCATCTGATTCACGGTGCTTTTCTCGCGCTGCTGGTGCTCAATTTGGTTGCCGGATTTCAAATACTCGGCACGTTAATGTCGGTCGGACTGATGATGCTACCAGCGGTATCTGCACGCTGCTGGGCGAAAACCCTACCCGGCGCGATGTGTATCGCTGTTGTCTTAGGGCTGTTATCGGCCTGGATTGGGCTTGCCTGGTCTTTTGCCGCCGCACTCCCGGCAGGCCCTGCCATCGTTCTGACGGCAAGCGTAGGCTTTTTTATCTCGATACTTTTTGGTTCGCGCAGCGGGCTGGTACGCGGTCTTTGTAAAGACTGGATAACAACAGGCAAGGGGATTAAATGAAACGTTTTGGGATGATGATGTCATTGGTGCTGGCTTGTTCAAGCCAGGCGGCATTAGCGAAAAATTTGAATGTCGTCGCCAGTTTTACGGTGCTGGCAGATATGGCAAAGCAAGTTGGCGGTGAGCATGTCACGGTGAAAAGTTTGGTGGGGCCAGACGGAGACCCGCATAGCTTTGAACCCTCACCGCAAGATAGCGTGGCGCTGAGCAAAGCTGACGTTGTCATCGTAAGCGGGTTGGGTATGGAAGGGTGGATGGACAGGCTTGTGAGTGCATCCGGCTATAAAGGAAAAGTCATCGTGGCCTCTGAGGGAATTTCCACACGCAGCATGACAGAAGACGGTAAACAAATTACCGACCCTCATGCCTGGAACAGTGCTGAGAACGGGGCAATCTACGCCCGGAATATTATGAAAGCGCTTATGGCAGCAGACCCGCAGGATGCTCCGGCAATCAGTGAAAGTGGTTCTGAGTATGTGACGCGTCTGAAATTACTGGATAGCTGGGCAAAAACTCGTTTTGAATCTATCCCAAAATCACACCGTAAAGTGCTCACCAGCCATGATGCTTTCGGCTATTTTGGCCAGGAGTATGGCGTGACATTTCTCGCGCCAGTTGGATTCTCAACCGAGGCTGAAGCCAATGCCAGTGATGTTGCAGCGCTCATCAAGCAGCTTAAAAATCAGCACATCAAAACTTACTTTATTGAGAACCAGACCGATCCACGTCTGGTAAAACAGATTGCAGCCGCGAGTGGTGCGCAGCCAGGTGGTGAGCTTTATCCAGAAGCACTTTCTACCGCGTCAGGGCCCGGCAGTACCTATGAGATGGCGTTTAAACATAATGTGGATGCCATCGCCAACAGCATGAAGTGATTTTATCGGCCAGCATTCGCTGGCCGTTCTTTTTTCTGGAACTGCCTCGCGTAATCTAATGTAATCCTCTGAAAGTGCGGTTAAGTGCTATCGTGTAGCCCTGCGAAATGTCTACAATCGGAGCCAATATGACAGATAAAACATTGCGTCAATTAAGCCACCAGGTCGGTGAAGCGCTTGGTCGCCTTGGCGCTACGGTTACGACGGCCGAGTCTTGTACCGGCGGCTGGATTGCTAAAGTGATTACCGATATTTCAGGCAGTTCCGCCTGGTTTGAACGCGGCTTTGTAACCTACAGTAATGAGGCTAAGCATCAAATGATTGGCGTTGACAGCGGCACGCTTGAAGCCCATGGTGCGGTGAGTGAAGCTGTCGTCCGTGAAATGGCCCAGGGCGCATTATGCGCAGCCACTGCGGATTACGCGGTTGCCGTCAGTGGTATCGCGGGGCCAAATGGCGGCAGTGAAGAAAAACCTGTCGGCACGGTGTGGTTTGGTTTTGCTTCAAAGTCTGAGGGCACGGTTGCTCGCCATCAGATTTTTAAAGGTGACCGTGATACCGTTCGGCGCCAGGCCACGGAATATGCGCTGCAAACCCTGTGGGAAGAATTTCTCAAAAATAAGCTTGATACTGTATGACCATACAGTATAATTGGCACAACAAAACAGCATAGTAAGCAGCGTGGCGCATCCGTGTATCACCCTGCATGACAGGAGTAAAAATGGCTATCGACGAAAACAAACAGAAGGCGTTAGCGGCAGCACTTGGCCAAATTGAAAAACAATTCGGTAAAGGCTCCATCATGCGTCTGGGTGAAGACCGTACCATGGATGTGGAAACGATCTCTACCGGTTCACTTTCACTGGATATCGCTCTGGGGGCCGGTGGCCTGCCAATGGGTCGTATCGTTGAAATCTACGGGCCAGAGTCTTCTGGTAAAACAACGCTGACTTTGCAAGTTATCGCTGCCGCTCAACGTGAAGGTAAAACGTGTGCGTTTATTGATGCCGAGCACGCTCTGGATCCAATTTATGCTAAGAAACTGGGCGTAGATATTGATAACCTGCTGTGTTCACAGCCAGACACCGGCGAACAAGCACTGGAAATCTGTGATGCACTGGCACGTTCTGGTGCAGTAGACGTACTCGTTGTTGACTCCGTTGCTGCGCTGACACCAAAAGCTGAAATTGAAGGCGAAATTGGTGACTCTCACATGGGCCTTGCGGCGCGTATGATGAGCCAGGCAATGCGTAAACTTGCGGGTAACCTCAAGCAGTCCAACACATTGCTTATCTTCATCAACCAAATTCGTATGAAAATTGGTGTGATGTTCGGTAACCCGGAAACCACTACCGGTGGTAACGCACTGAAGTTTTACGCTTCTGTCCGTCTCGACATTCGCCGCATTGGTGCAGTGAAAGATGGCGATAACGTAGTGGGTAGTGAAACTCGCGTTAAAGTCGTTAAAAACAAAATTGCAGCACCGTTCAAACAAGCTGAATTCCAAATCATGTACGGCGAAGGTATCAACTTCTACGGTGAGCTGGTTGACCTGGGCGTGAAGCACAAGCTAATTGAAAAAGCGGGTGCCTGGTATAGCTACAACGGTGAGAAGATTGGCCAGGGCAAATCAAACGCCAGCAACTTCCTGAAAGAAAACAAGCCAATGGCTGTTGAAATTGAGAAGAAATTGCGCGAGATGCTGCTGAATAATCAAGATGGTACGCCAGATTTCGTCGTTGATGACCACGACAAAAATGTTGCTGAAACCAACGAAGACTTCTAAGTCCCATCAAGGGCTGCTACGGCAGCCCTTGTTTATTTCAGCTTTAATGTATTTATATTTAAACAGATTACCTGCTACACCCCTGCAGCTTAAAAGATGATGGGTATATGTCTGAAATTACTCCCCGCCGCAGTGCCTACTCCCGCTTATTAGATAAAACTACTCGCATATTGGCTATGCGCGATCACAGCGAACAAGAACTCCGTCGTAAACTTTCTGCACAGCCCGCGTTCCCTGGAAAACCCAAAGCTGAGGAAGATCCTTTTACCCCGGAAGATATCGAAAAAGTTATCGCCTGGTGTTATGAACATCGTTGGCTGGACGATGAACAGTTTGCTTCCCGCTTCATTGCTAGCCGCAGCCGTAAAGGTTATGGCCCACAGCGTATTCGCCAGGAATTGCAGAGCAAAGGCGTTGCGCGTGACACGGGCGAAACCGCGATGATGAATTGTGACGTAGACTGGCAAGCGATGGCTCGGGAAATTGCCGAGCGGAAATTTGGTGAACCCCTCCCGACTGAATGGAAAGAGCGGGCTAAAGTGCAGCGTTTTTTGATGTATCGTGGCTTCTTTATGGAAGATATCCAGGGCATATACCGAAATTTTGCCGATTAGCCTCAAGAGAGATTTTACTTCCCTGATAAGAAAACTTATCTTATTCCCACTTTTTCCAGGTAAACAGGTCATGGCCAAAGCATCAAAATTGGCGATAACCGGTTTACAACTCCTCGTTAGCTTGATTTCAGGATAATTATGAGCAAGAGCACCGCTGAGATCCGTCAGGCGTTTCTCGATTTTTTCCATAGTAAAGGTCACCAGGTTGTATCGAGCAGCTCCCTGGTTCCGAATAACGATCCTACTTTGCTGTTTACTAATGCCGGGATGAACCAGTTCAAGGATGTTTTCCTTGGTCTCGACAAACGTAGTTATTCCCGTGCAACAACGTCTCAACGTTGTGTCCGCGCCGGTGGTAAGCACAATGATCTGGAAAATGTCGGCTACACCGCCCGTCACCACACTTTCTTTGAAATGCTGGGTAACTTCAGCTTCGGTGACTATTTCAAACATGATGCCATTAACTACGCCTGGGAATTATTAACCGGCGAACAGTGGTTTAATCTGCCAAAAGATCGTCTGTGGGTCACGGTATACGAGACTGATGACGAAGCGTTTGACATCTGGGAAAAAGAAGTTGGCGTTCCACGTGAACGTATTATTCGCATTGGCGATAATAAAGGTGCTGCTTATGCATCTGACAACTTCTGGCAGATGGGTGATACCGGCCCTTGCGGTCCGTGCACCGAGATCTTCTTCGACCATGGCGACCACATTTGGGGCGGCCCTCCGGGTAGCGCTGAAGAAGATGGCGACCGCTATATCGAAATCTGGAACCTCGTATTCATGCAGTTCAACCGTCAGCAAGATGGCACCATGCTGCCACTGCCGAAGCCGTCGGTTGATACCGGTATGGGTCTGGAGCGTATTGCTGCCGTTCTGCAACACGTTAACTCCAACTACGAAATTGACCTGTTCAGCAAGCTGATTCAGTCCGTTGCCAAAGTGACTGGCGCGACCGACCTGACCAGCAAATCGTTGCGTGTTATCGCTGACCATATTCGTTCTTGCGCATTCCTGGTTTCAGATGGTGTGACACCATCGAATGAAGGCCGTGGCTACGTGCTGCGTCGTATCATTCGTCGTGCGATCCGTCATGGCAACATGCTGGGTGCGAAAGAAACCTTCTTCTACAAACTTGTTGGCCCATTGGTTGAAGTGATGGGTGCTGCGGGTGAAGAACTGCAACGTCAGCAAGCGCTGGTGGAGCAGGTTCTGAAAACCGAAGAAGAACAGTTTGCTCGTACGCTTGAGCGTGGCCTGGCGCTGCTGGATGAAGAACTGGCTAACCTGAAAGGCGATACATTGGATGGCGAAACTGCTTTCCGTTTGTATGACACCTATGGTTTCCCGGTTGACCTGACGGCAGATGTTTGCCGTGAGCGTAATCTTAAAGTTGATGAAGCCGGCTTCGAAGCTGCAATGGAAGAACAACGCCGTCGTGCGCGTGAGTCCAGCGGTTTTGGCGCTGACTACAACAGCATGATTCGTGTGGATTCCGCTTCAGCATTTAAAGGTTATGACCACACAGATTTAACAGCAAAAGTTGTCGCGCTATTCGTCGACGGTAAAGCTGTTGAGCAGGTGAGCGCAGGCCAGGAAGCGGTTGTCATCCTTAATGAGACACCATTCTATGCAGAATCTGGTGGCCAGGTTGGCGATAAAGGCGTGATTAAAGGTAACGGTGTGGACTTTGCCGTTAGCGATACGCAGAAATATGGTCAGGCAATTGGTCACCTTGGCAAACTGGTTGCGGGTGTTGTGAAAGTGGGTGACAGCGTAAAAGCTGAAGTTGATGAAGCGCGTCGTTCACGCATTCGTCTGAACCACTCAGCGACCCACTTGCTGCACGCAGCATTGCGCCAGGTTCTGGGCACACACGTTGCCCAGAAAGGCTCTTTGGTAAACGACAAAGGCCTGCGTTTTGATTTCTCGCATTTCGAAGCAATGAAATCAGCAGAAATTCGCGCAGTAGAAGATATTGTTAACGCACAGATTCGTCGCAATTTGCCAATTGAAACCAATGTCATGGATCTGGAAGCCGCTAAAGCTAAAGGTGCAATGGCGTTGTTTGGTGAGAAATATGATGACCATGTGCGTGTTCTGAGCATGGGCGATTTCTCTACTGAATTATGTGGTGGTATTCACGCAAGCCGTACAGGCGATATCGGCCTGTTCAGAATCGTTGCAGAATCCGGCACGGCTGCAGGCGTGCGTCGTATTGAAGCGGTTACAGGTGAAGGCGCGTTGGCAAATTTGCATGCGCAAAGCGAACAGCTTCATGATATTGCCCAATTGCTTAAAGGTGACAGCCAGAATCTGAACGAGAAAGTGCGTTCGGTACTGGAACGTACTCGCCAGCTTGAAAAAGAGCTGCAGCAGTTGAAAGAACAGCAGGCTGTGCAGGAGAGTGCAAACCTTTCCAGCAAAGCTGTCGATGTGAAAGGCGTGAAACTCCTCGTGAGTGAGCTTGCCAACGTCGAACCGAAGATGTTGCGTACTATGGTTGATGATCTGAAAAATCAGCTGGGTTCGGCAATCATCGTTCTGGCGACAGTGTCTGACGGTAAGGTTTCTCTGATTGCTGGTGTCTCCAAAGATGTGACCGACCGTGTGAAGGCCGGGGAGCTGATTGGGGTTATCGCACAGCAAGTTGGAGGCAAAGGGGGCGGTCGTCCAGATATGGCTCAGGCAGGTGGTACAGACACGGCAGCACTGCCGGATGCTCTGGCCGGTGTTGAAGCTTGGGTCTCGGCAAAGCTCTAAGTAAAAAAATAAAGTGTAGACTGACGCCATAACTCATTCAGGTTATGGCGTCATCTTAATCTGCACACACTCAATAATGATAAAGTCAGGTTAAAGTCGCGTATATCGGCTAGACTTAGTCATAACAGAATGTATTGTCGTGACCATTAACACTTTATGTGTTTGTCACCCCTTACTTTTTGGCGTATATGATGGAGAATGCCGGGATACAGAGAGACCCGACTCTTTTAATCTTTCAAGGAGCAAAGAATGCTGATTCTAACTCGTCGAGTTGGTGAGACCCTCATGATTGGGGATGAGGTGACCGTGACAGTACTTGGGGTAAAAGGTAACCAGGTTCGTATTGGTGTTAACGCCCCTAAGGAAGTTTCTGTGCACCGTGAAGAGATCTACCAACGTATCCAGGCTGAAAAATCGCAACAAACGAGTTACTAAAGTTACTGCGTCTCGCTAAATACTGGCGAGACGCTTCCTTTAGCGCGCCATTTTCTTCGCATTGCCTCGTAAAACTCCCCAAACCTTCCGCTATCGCCTTAATTTCTCACTTATCCAAAACGCTTTCTTTTGTGCATTACCCCAATCTTGCCTGTTGATAAAACACTCTTTTTGTCGTCAATTTGCCCGAATTGTGCGTGAAGTGTGCAATTAAAAATTAGTTGGGAAAAATTGTTTGACTTATAAGTGCGGGAAAGTAATATGTGCGCCACGCAGTGCCGATGAGCAGAAACATGTTTGACGGTACGACTCGAAAGAGGCGTGTGGTGAGGTGGCCGAGAGGCTGAAGGCGCTCCCCTGCTAAGGGAGTATGCGGTCAAAAGCTGCATCCGGGGTTCGAATCCCCGCCTCACCGCCATTTTGCACCCATAGCTCAGCTGGATAGAGTACTCGGCTACGAACCGAG
>DASXXQ010000012.1:0-1623 GCA_036502985.1 Buttiauxella sp. | reverse complement strand
ATGTTTAACAGCGGATGTTTAAGGAAAGGCCTGTACGCCAGGCCTTATAGTAAAAATTAAGCTCAGGGCTGCGGTGGCAACCCCGAATGGCGATATTTACCCATAATATTAGCCGATAGCCTGCACTCGCTGAATAACGTCTTTGACGGTCAGATTGCTGCTGATATCCGACTCAGGAATGATTACGCCAATTTCTTCAAGGCGCATCAGGAGGTCGATCAGCTCAACGGAATCCATCGCAAGATCGTGAACAAGGCTGTCCTGCGGCTTAATATTGACCGGCAGCACCCCGTTAACCTGATAAATCAGATTGGCGACCAGAGACTGGACCGGGTTTTCAACGGCGATATCGCTCATTATTTCGCACCATTAATCGCGGTCTGCACTGGCTCTGCTGGTGTAACGTCTTCATCCTCAATGGCGTTACCTGAACGAATCCACCAGTTGTCTCTACCATCGCTCTGCGGAATCATTTTGTCCCTGAGGACCGGTTCCCGATTGAGCGGATCAACTGTCCGCCAGGTGGTATGAAGCTGCTTATATCCCGTCAAATTGCCGGTGTTACCCGGCGCATTCTGAGTGAGCTTCGCCGGTTGCCAGCTATTTTTTTTTGATACCTCGGCTTGTTTCTCATTAACCCGCGGCGCTGGCGATTGTCGCATTTTCACAGAATCTTGCTGCGCAAACGTAGGCTCATTTGCGGTACCTAAGCCCTCGACCCCGCTTATGGATGAATCACCCCCTGCCTCAGAGTCAATAAAAACTGGCTCCGCATAAAAGGGGCCGTCCATATTCTGATGTCGAACTACGCTGACCTCTTCAGTAACAGTATGGATATGAGATGAACCTGCATGCCGAATATCACTATTCCGTGCAGGCGCTATCTCAATCTTTTTTGTTCCCGTTGGATCGGAGGCTGCCGAAGATACCGGACGATTAAAATGTGTAGGATTCGGATCTTTTCTGTTCATATGGCTGTGGATAGGCTGGGACGTCACAATTCGATCACCCCGGGCAGCCTCGCCGGTGAAAGCGCCAGGACCCGGTGTAAATGTCAGGGTTCGCTCTTCACCCGCTCTCTGCACCAGGCGCTGCGCCTGCATGCGAACCCATCCCAAGGGCATTTCTTTGCTTTCAGGACGCGCCGTGGAGTTCTCCTTAAGGTTAACTCTATTCGAATCAGGCTCATCGGAAGCGACCCGACGCGGCAGCGGCGTGACGTCTCCCCTTAGGCCACTCTCTTCCGAAGCCGCGATAAGAACGGGGATTTCTAAAGTGCTCGTGTAAACTTCCCCCGGCTTCACGGCCGGAACGCCGTCATTAGTCGCAGGCTTAAGATTTCCGACGCTTTCGATTTTATTCGCGAAGCGCTGGGCCCCCGCAATCAACTCCAGATATTTATGGGTAAGTTTCTCCTTACCGGTTTTATCCAGATCGGAGGCTAGAATCTCCTTTAAATCAGCCGTGCTAAGGCCAGGCTGGGCGCTATGCGCACCGCCGGATGAATTATTAATATCGCCAACGCTGCCGCCCGTACTGGTATTGGTGATATGCAGCGTGATCGGCCCGTTCCCCGGCCCGGCGGGGAGGGTCAGCGACTGAACATCGGGTTTATTTCCAGGC
>DASXXQ010000011.1:0-12067 GCA_036502985.1 Buttiauxella sp. | reverse complement strand
CTGATTGTTGTCGTCCGCACCGTACTCCCAGAACATCGCGCCCCCCAATCCTTTCGCTTTGATGTATTCCGCTTTGGCCGCCACTGAACGTGGGTTCTCGTACGAGATAGCAAACAGATCCTTGCCATCGGAAGATTTCATCGTCAGATAAGGCACCTGCGCATCGTTATCCCAATGTTCGGTAAAACGTTTTTGAGGATCGTTGAGCATTTTGCTCACAATGTCGTTGTATTTCAGATAAGTGTCTTTCGACAGGTCTAACCCAAACGACGTAAACACGGCTTTTTCCGGTGCACCAAAATAGGGCTGGGTGACAGGGTTTTTGGCTGCATCTGGCTTATCCCAGTCAATGCCTGGCTCTACGGCGCGCTTAGGTACCCGGCCATAGAAACCAATACCGAGGTTGAGCTGCGCAGGCTTCATGCCCGCAGCAATGTAGTTATTCACGACATAGTCAGCGCTGTATTTATCCGCTTTCGCAACCGTCGGCCAGGCTTTCGAGTCATAAAGATTCGAGTTGAAATATTGAGTGCCATACGCCATGTCGTAGGCCATCAGATTGATGTAATCAAGCGTTGGTGCGATGGCTTTCATGTCAACCCATTCTGACGGGCCTTTCACGTTTGCAGCCACGGCGATGGTCAGTAATTTCTGTTTGCCAAGCGCCGTGCGCAACTCATTAAGCAACGCAGTAAAGTTGGCGCGATCTTCAGGCATGCTGGCGACCAGTCCCCACGCGCCATTAACCGGGTATTCCCAGTCCAGGTCGATGCCATCGAGCTTATAGCGGGCAATCACGTCCTGCACCGAGCGAATAAACACCGCGCGGTTTTCAGGTGTTGCGGCAGCCCCTGAAAAACCACGTGCGCCCCAGCCACCCACCGACAGTAAAACCTTTAGCTGTGGATTTTGTTTTCGCAGTGCAGGGATCTTTTCAAGATCCGAGATGACTTTTGGCGAGAGCCAAATTTGATGCAGTTTTGAGGCGTCTTTCAGTGCGGCATTGGTTTCGTCTTTCTCATCGTTATAAATCAAGCCAAACGAATAGTTGAGATGGGTAATCTGGCGTACATCGAGTTTATCGATATCGCCGCCAGGCCCGGCGGTGACATCGCCACCCCCGTTGAAATAACCTACCGAAAGGTAAGAGCTTGCCTGGGCCACACCGGCACAGGCGATTTGTATTACTGCCAGCAATGGCAGCAGTTTACGCGTGAAGACCATAGGGTAGTTCCTCTTTGACGAGCAATATCGATAAAACCTGCCGTAACCCGGAGGACGGAAGGTAAAAAACACAGCTAACATGCTGCATTAATAAGCAAAGTCATTATGAGAGCGCTCTCAAGAATGAGCGAGCAAAAAAAACCAGGAATGAGAGCGGAATCGAGAAAGGGGAAAGGGCGCGTTTACGCCCTGAAAAGATCAGTAAGTAAAATCAGCAAATGTCATCAATGTCGCGCCTGCCGCCGACATCGTCTGAAATGCACGCAGACTATCTTGCGGATGCAGATTCACCCCGCGGCAACCATCAGTTATCACCGTCACGTCATAACCTAATGTCAACGCATCGAGCACGGTGAACTTCACGCAATAATCTGTCGCCAGGCCAAGCACCACGAGTTGTTTAACTTCATGACGAAATAACCAATCGTCGAGCTGCGTTTTCTGGCGGTGGCCGTTGTCAAAGAACCCGCTGTAGCTATCAATTAGCGGGTTTTCGCCCTTCTGGAAAACAGCATCAATTTCTTTGCTGTTGAGCAGAGGATGCAGTTGAGCGCCCTCGCTGTATTGCACGCAGTGATCCGGCCACCAGGTTTGTCTCAATCCATCGAGTTTTCCCTGAGTGTAAGGTTCCGCTTTTTGTACGCTGGCAAAGCTACCGTGATTTGCCGGATGCCAGTCTTGTGTGGCAAGAACGGCTTCATCGCGCGTTTTGAAATAGCGAATTAATGCATTCGCCACATCAACCGTGCTATCACCCTCAGGTACAGCAAGTGCACCGCCGGCACAAAAATCGTTCTGTATATCCACCATTAACAAAGCACGTTTCATGGTTTCTCCTTACTCGTCTGGTGTGAGCTCGCCGCGCAAGTTTTGCGACATGGCTTCGCGAATGGACTGCACGTCCAGATTTTGGCTGAGCAGATAGTGAAGCTTAGTCAGTGTCGCTTCTACCGTCATATCATAGCCGCTCACAACGCCCGCTTGCGCTAATGCATTGCCCGTCGCGTAGCCGCCCATATTCACTTTACCGGACATACATTGAGTCAGGTTCACCACCACAATGCCGCGTGAACAGGCTTCTTGTAGCTCTTTGAGGAACGCGCCGTGTTGCGGGGCGTTGCCTACGCCGTAAGAACGCAGGATCAATGCTTTCACCGGCTGGCGTAAAAAATTGCCGACGACATCGGCCGAAATTCCTGGGTAAATCGTCACTACGCCAATCGGCTGCGGGGTAATTGGGTGAACTTTCAATTCACCTTCACCGTGTGGTGCCGCAGGCGTATTCAGGCGACGAATATGGATCCCGGCTTCAAGTAGCGGAGCAAGATTGGGCGAGGCGAAGGCATCGAAACCATCGGCATGGGCTTTGGTGGTACGGTTCCCGCGATACAGACGATTATTGAAGAATAAGGTGACTTCGTTAATCGGGAAATTTGCTGCGATATATAAGGAGTTAAGCAAATTAATTTGCCCATCAGAACGCAGCTCAGCCAGTGGGATTTGCGAGCCAGTCACGATGACCGGTTTGCTGAGGTTTTCCAGCATGAACGACAGCGCCGAGGCCGTGAATGCCATGGTGTCAGTACCATGAAGGATCACAAAACCATCGTACTCATCGTAATGCGCTTTGATGTCATCGGCGATGTGCTGCCAATCCTCAGGCGTCATATCTGAAGAGTCCATCAATGGCTGATATTCATGAATAGTGAAATCAGGCATTTCCTGACGATGGAATTCTGGCATCAAAGCCAACTGGCGCTGTAGATGACCGGAAACGGGAATATAACCGTGTTCTGAGCGCTGCATACCGATAGTACCGCCGGTATAGGCAACGTAGATGGATTTCTTATGCATGAGTAAACTCAGGGAGTTGACGATATGCGGCGCAGTATAGATGGATGAGGCAAAAAAATCAGCCCGGGAAATACCGGGCTCAGATAGATAATAGGTTTCATGTCATAACAGTACGGAAAGATATTGCTGTAGATATAACAAGGAAAATCAATTTATTGATTTTCGGCTGCTATCCAAAGAGAAGGAAAAACCACGCTTTTTCCTTCTCTTTAAGCAAATTCAGCCCGGTAAATACCGGGCCGAAGGGGTTTTAACGCACATCACCACATGTGAGGCAGAAAGCGTATCGGTTTTGCGGATCATTCATAGTGCCAAACTTGTCGTTTTGCGCTTTTATCGCCAGGGCTGCATCAGCTAACGGCGCTGGCAAATACGCCTGCACCGCTTGTGGCAACATAGCGCGTACCGAACCGCTCACGCTGTTGAACACCATATCAATGAAGCTTGGGTCATCCTGCGAGAAATCCAAATGCCAGATTTTCAACTTCGCTAGTTCAGCGGCTTTGGCAACGGCATCGTCGAAGTCACCGAGGCTGTCCACTAAACCGTTAGCTTTCGCATCCTGACCGGTCCAGACATGGCCCTGTGCGATTGCATCAATTTCCGCAGGCGTTTTCTTGCGGGATTCAGCAACCAGATTGATAAAGCGCTTATAACCATTTTCGATGGTCAACTGCATCATCTGCTGAACTTCAGGTGGCAATGATTTTGTCACCGCAACGTCCGCTAATGGCGAAGTTGCCACGCCATCGGTATGCACACCAATCGAATCCAGGCTGTTTTCAACCGTATTGATGACGCCAAAAATACCAATTGAACCCGTCAATGTGTTCGGGCTTGCGACAATGTAATCCGCCGGAGTGGAAATCCAGTAACCACCCGATGCCGCCATGCCGCCCATGGAGACCACAATTGGCTTACCGGCTGCTTTTGCGGCGGCCAGTTCATCACGGATAACTTCTGATGCACTCACGCTGCCGCCCGGGCTGTTAACTCGCAGCACAATCGCCTTCACTTTAGGATCAAGGCGCGCTTCACGAATTTGCATGGCCGTGGTATCACCGCCAACCTGGCCTGGGGTCTCTTCGCCGTCCATAATTGCGCCATTTGCGAGGATCACTGCAATAGCATCGCCTTTGTCGGCAGGTTTTTTCACGACATAGTCATACATACTGGTGTAGCTGAAATCTTTGTTTTCTTTATTCCAGCCAAACTGTTTGATCAGCGCTTTATCAACAGTTGCGCTACTGGCAAGCTCATCAACCAGTTTGTTATCCAGTGCGTATTGCGCGGTGTCGCCACCGAGTTTTTGCAGGTTATCAAGCAGACCTTGCGCACCCGGGAACACTTGTTGAGCGGTTACCTGGCGGTTAGCCGCAATGGTTCCAAGATAGTTTTGCCACAATTCGCCAATCCAGCGGCTGTCCGCATCTTTTGCAGCAGGGGACATGTCGTCACGGATAAACGGCTCAACGGCAGACTTATAAGTCCCGACGCGGAAGATATGCGTGGACACTTTCAGTTTATCGAGCAGCGTTTTGTAATACAGCGAGTTAGTCGCGAAACCGTGTAAATCCACCATACCTTGTGGAGAGAGCCAGATTTTATTGGCGAAACTCGCCAGATAATATTGTCCCTGGTTATAGCTATCACCCACCGCATACACTGGCTTGCCACTGTCGCGGAATTCACGCAAAGCTTTACCGATATATTGCATAGATGGTTGGTCACCACCGGCAAACTCTTTTAAATCCAGCACGATACCGGTGATATTGCGGTCGTCTTTGGCCTGGCGAATGGTATCCACCACATCAAACAGGGAGTTTTCCTGCAAACGGTCGGAGCTGGCACCGAGTAGCTGGCGGCCAATCACACCCAATTTATTGCTGACCGATGGCTTATCGACCACTACGCCGGTGATATCAAGCAACAATGCGCCGCGCGCAGGTTCAGCGGGTGCGCTGTTGATCTGCATCCAGATCCCCACACCAACCAGTACCAGAAGGACTAAAAATAGGTTGAGAATAAACTCTCGAATAAAGTTAAGCAGACGCCAGGTCCACTTAAAAAAACCGGCAACAAATCGCCCAATGGTGCGCATGTACTCTCCGTAACGTTCAACAAGCTGCTGCATCTCACTATATAGCAGCTAAAGTGATTGCTATCCTAAATATCCCCAGGGCAAAAGTCAGTAGGAAATCTGCCCTGTGCTGTAACAAAATCACCTGCTGTGTTAATTTCGCCGATTAAAATCATTGCAGGAGTTATCAAATGGATGCACTTGAACTACTTCTTAACCGTCGCAGCGCTTCCCGCCTGGCAGAACCCGCACCAGCGGGCGAAGCGCTAGAAAATATTATTCGTGCCGGTATGCGCGCACCTGACCACGGCACATTGCAACCGTGGCGCTTTATTGTGATTGAAGGTGAAGGCCGTGAACGCTTCAGCAAAGTCATGGAACAAGCCGCTATTGCTGAAGAGCAAGACGAAAAGGGTATCGAAAAAGCGCGCACAGCACCGTTCCGTGCTCCTCAAATTATCGCGGTTGTGGCCCATTGTGATGACAACCATAAAGTCCCGGTCTGGGAACAGGTTGTATCTGCGGGTTGCGCGGTCATGGCAATGCAAATGGCGGCGGTCGCTCAGGGTTATAACGGCATCTGGCGCACGGGTATCTGGACGGAAAGCGAAGCTGTTCGTGAAGCGCTTCACTGCCGTGAGCAAGATGAAGTCGTCGGTTTCCTGTATCTGGGAACGCCACAACTCAAAGCTTCTACGACGGTGAGCGTGCCCGATATCACTCCGTTTGTGCGCAGATTCTAAGCAATTGCGCAAAAGCTGTCTGGATTGTGAGCAAGAACGGCGCAATTCAGACACGTAGTCTTACCTCCTTGTCATTTGAGCGCTACCATAGAGCGATTGCCAATGACAGGAGTAGTCCATGAGTGAGCAAACCGTTCGTTTGACGCAGTACAGCCACGGAGCTGGTTGCGGCTGCAAAATTTCCCCGAAAGTCCTACAAACTATTCTGCACTCTGAGCAGGCAAAATTTGTTGACCCCAATTTGCTGGTAGGAAACGAAACCAGCGACGATGCGGCGGTTTACGATCTGGGCAACGGCACTTGTGTCATCAGCACCACCGACTTCTTTATGCCCATTGTTGACGATCCTTTCGACTTTGGGCGTATTGCTGCTACCAACGCTATCAGTGATATCTACGCGATGGGCGGCAAGCCAATTATGGCTATCGCTATCCTCGGTTGGCCAATTAACACGCTGGCCCCAGAAATCGCGCGTAAGGTGATTGAAGGCGGCCGATTTGTTTGCCAGCAAGCGGGTATTTCCCTGGCGGGCGGCCATTCTATCGATGCACCAGAGCCTATTTTTGGTCTCGCAGTCACCGGCATCGTACCTACCGATCGTGTTAAGAAAAACAGCTCAGCCACAGCAGGTTGCAAACTGTTCCTCACCAAGCCGCTCGGCATTGGCGTGTTGACCACCGCTGAGAAAAAATCGCTGCTTAAGCCTGAACACTACGGCCTTGCGGCAGAAGTGATGTGTCAGTTGAATAAACCAGGTGCGGAATTTGCCGACATCGAAGGTGTTACCGCCATGACGGATGTCACCGGGTTTGGCCTGCTGGGCCACCTGAGTGAAATGTGCCAGGGCGCAGGCGTTCAGGCTGAAGTCTGGTTCGATAAAGTCCCTAAACTGCCGGATGTTGAAGACTATATCGCGCAAGGTTGTGTGCCAGGCGGCACCGCACGTAACTTCGCAAGCTACGGTTCTGTAATGGGCGATATGACCCAGGCGCAGCGTGATTTGCTCTGTGACCCACAGACGTCAGGCGGATTATTGTTGGCCGTTAAAGCCGATGCCGAAGCCGCGGTAGCTGCTGTCGCCGAAAAAAATGGCATCAAACTGACGGCAATTGGCGAGCTAAAAGAAGCACGCGCCGGTCGCCCGATGATTGAGATTCGTTAATCTGATGCGTCTGTTTATTGCCGAAAAACCCAGCCTTGCTCGTGCTATTGCCGATGTGCTCCCTAAACCCCACCGTCGGGGTGATGGGTTCATTGAGTGTGGTAATGGGCAAGTCGTGACCTGGTGTATCGGTCACTTGCTGGAACAGGCTCAACCGGATGCATACGATGGCCGTTACGCGCGCTGGAATCTTGCCGACTTACCGATTGTGCCGGAAAAGTGGCAGTTACAGCCGCGTCCTTCGGTCACCAAACAGCTGAATGCCATCAAAAAATTGCTCGTGCAGGCTGACGAAGTGGTTCATGCCGGTGACCCGGATCGCGAAGGGCAACTGCTGGTAGACGAAGTGCTGGACTATCTTGAGCTGGCGCCCGAAAAGCGCCAGCAAGTGCAACGCTGCCTGATTAACGATCTTAACCCGCAAGCCGTTGAACGCGCCATTACCCGTCTGCGGGCAAACAGTGAATTCATCCCATTGTGTGTTTCAGCGCTTGCCCGAGCCCGCGCAGACTGGCTTTACGGGATCAATATGACCCGCGCTTATACCATTCTTGGGCGCAATGCGGGTTACCAGGGCGTGCTTTCGGTCGGGCGTGTGCAAACGCCTGTACTCGGTCTTGTTGTGCGTCGTGATGAAGAGATCGAAAACTTCGTTGCGAAAGACTTCTTTGAAGTGAAAGCGCATATCGTCACGCCTGCGGACGAACGCTTTGTGGCGACCTGGCAGCCGAGCGAATCTTGCGAGCCTTATCAGGACGAAGAAGGGCGCTTATTACACCGCCCGCTGGCAGAACATGTTGTAAATCGTATTGGCGGGCAACCGGCCATCGTCACTGCATATAATGATAAACGGGAATCAGAAGTGGCTCCGTTGCCATTCTCGCTTTCCAGCCTGCAAATTGAAGCGGCAAAGCGCTTTGGTTTAAGCGCGCAGAACGTACTGGATATCTGCCAGAAGCTGTATGAAACGCACAAGCTGATTACCTATCCGCGTTCCGACAGCCGTTACTTGCCCGAAGAACATTTCGCAGGCCGCCATGCGGTACTGAACGCGATTAGCATTCATCAGCCTGACTTGCTGCCACAGCCTGCGGTAAATACCGATCTGCGTAACCGCTGTTGGGACGATAAAAAAGTCGATGCCCACCATGCGATTATTCCCACGGCGCGTAGCTCAAAGATCTCGCTTTCTGAAAATGAAGCTAAAGTTTACAACCTTGTCGCCCGACAATACTTAATGCAGTTCTGTGCCGATGCGGTGTTCCGTAAATGCACCATCGATCTCGATATCGCTGGCGGAAAGTTCAACGCCAAGGCGCGTTTTCTGGCCGAGGCGGGCTGGCGTACGCTGCTGGGTAGTAAAGAACGTGACGAAGAGAACGATGGCACGCCATTGCCAGTGGTGGCCAAAGGTGACGAGTTGCTGTGTGAAAAAGGTGAAGTGATTGAGCGTCAAACTCAGCCGCCACGCCATTTCACCGATGCGACGCTGCTGTCTGCAATGACCGGGATTGCCCGTTTTGTGCAGGATAAAGATCTGAAAAAGATCCTGCGAGCAACGGACGGATTGGGGACTGAAGCGACCCGAGCCGGGATCATAGAGCTGTTGTTTAAGCGAACTTTCCTGGTGAAAAAAGGGCGCTATATTCATTCGTCTGATGCCGGGCGTGCGTTGATTCATTCGCTCCCTGAACTGGCAGCAAGGCCGGATATGACGGCGCAATGGGAGTCGACGCTGACGCAAATCAGTGAAAAGCAATGCCGTTATCAGGACTTTATGCAGCCGCTGGTACAAACCTTGTATGAGTTAATTCATCAGGCGCGCACTAAGCCGGTACATCATGCTTTCAAGGGGGTTAAAGCCCCGGACGATCAGAAAAAACCACGCAAGCAATGGGCGAAAAAAGAGGGAAGTGATGATGCGACTAAAAAGCCTGCTCGTCGTCGGCGTAGCACTGATAATGACCAGCCTGCCGGGGATGGCTCAACGCCTTGATCCACAAGTGGATATCAACGTGCCGCCGGAAGTGTTTAGCTCCCAGGGGCAGCGTGCCGCGCCATGTAGCCAGTGCTGTATCTATCAGGATCAAAATTATTCAGAGGGTGCCGTGGTAAAAGCCGACGGTGGCGTCTTACTACAATGCCAGCGTGACGAGAAAACCCTCAGCACGAATCCTTTGGTGTGGCGTCGCGTAAAGACATAAACGCTTCAAGTAAGGGAATATCTGCCGGGGCAAGGGCGTAATTAAACGCCTCGGCAGGTAAACACCAGACCAGCTCACTGTGGCAAAGCGCTTGCATCTCACCGGTAAATTCAGGCACATGCCAGGCATGAAGATGGATAATCCGCCCGGACACTTCGCGCTGGTGGCTGGCGACATACTTCCCCACCACGGCTTTAATCGCTAACTCTTCTTCAAGTTCCCGTGTGAGTGCAGCAGGCTGCGACTCTTGCTCGTCGACTTTACCGCCGGGGAATTCCCACAAACCCGCCTGGTCACCGCTTTCCGGGCGACGAGCGAGCAAAATTTTACCGTGTTGCTCAATAATTGCCGCAACCACATCAATGCTTTTCATCATACCAATCCAAACTTCGTTCGTGGGCGTGGCATAATACCTGCCACCAATGCATATCTGAAGATCTTCCCGAATGATGACTAAAAAGAGCTCCCCGTGGGTAAAGCCGCTTGAAAAGTTGCCTGCCAGTTTGCGGCCCATTGTTACGATGCAGCAAAAGCATTTTGGCGCGGTGCTCAATCCCACACGCTGGTGGGGGCGCTTTCCCTATTTATTCTGGCTGGTCGCTCTGTTTGTCGGTTTTCTTGAAAGACGACGTTCGGGTATTGATGCGGTAGTGCGCTCACTGGTGATGACGCGCGTATCCCAGCAATGTTGCTGTGAGTTCTGCATTGATGCCAACAGCTTGCGGTTGGCAGAGCGCGCAGGCTCGATGGATAAAGTACTGGCGGTTGCCAACTGGCGTGAAGAAACGCTGTTCAGCGCTAAAGAACAAGCCGCACTCGCCTATGCGGATGCCATGACTGCAACGCCACCACAAATCAGCGACGCGTTAAAAGACGAATTGAAAGCGTATTTTGATGAGAAAGCCATTACCGAGTTAACCGCACTGATTGCGTTTCAGAACCTTTCTGCGCGTTTTAATGCCGCACTGGATATTCCGGCTCAAGGTTTGTGCGTAACGGCTACGGGGAAACAGCCCCATGTTTGATAGCTATCTTCATCCCCGCATTAAGCCGCTGCTTGAGCGTGCGGCAAGTGCTCTGGATAAACCCGGCATTACACCCGATGGGTTGACGCTGCTCGGTTTTGCCATTGGTGTACTTGCCTTACCGTTTCTGGCGCTGCAATGGTATAGCGCAGCGCTTGTGGCTATTGTGCTGAACCGCCTGTTCGATGGTTTAGACGGTGCGCTGGCGCGGCGACGCGGTTTGACGGATGCAGGTGGTTTTCTGGATATTGCCCTGGATTTTCTGTTTTACGCGCTGGTGCCGTTTGGTTTTATTCTTGCCGATCCCGTGCAAAATGCGCTGGCTGGCGGATGGCTATTGTTTGCGTTTATCGGCACGGGCAGCAGTTTTCTGGCATTTGCCGCTGTCGCGCAAAAACATCAGCTTGATAACCCAGGTTATGCGCACAAATCGTTTTATTATCTGGGTGGATTAACGGAAGGAACGGAAACCATCGCGCTGTTTGTGTTGAGCTGCCTGTTTCCGCATTGGTTTATCGGGTTCGCGTGGGTGTTTGGCGCATTGTGTTGGATGACGACATTTACGCGGGTGTGGAGTGGATATCAGACGTTAAGTCGCCTTTAATGTCGGATGTCGCTCGCGCTAATCCGACCTACGAAAGAGGGAGGTTCTGGGGCGAAGTTGTAGGGTGGATTAGCGTGAGCGACATCCACCAGTTACACACGGTTTAGTCGGGCTTACGTTCACCTGTCACAACAGGATTCTGCGGGTTACTGCTCCACTCATACCAACCACCGTCGTACACGCCAACATTCTGCCAGCCCATTGCGCGAGCATACATGAAGGTTTCAGACGCGCGCCAGCCAGTGCCACAATAGAACGCAACGTGCTGATCTGGGGTAATATTCCAGCTTTTCCACATCGCCGCGATATCATCAGCCGAACGCATGGTGCCATCCGGATTATGGAAATCTTCCATGTGCGTGGAGTCAGAACCTGCATGCCCCCAACGCGCACCGGCAATCTCACCTTTTGGCTTAATGTAGCTATAACCGCTGGTGGTGCCGATAAATTCAGGCCACGAACGAATGCTAACCAGAGAGGCATCTTTACGGCCTAACAACCCGCGGGCTTGTTCGGTGTCGAGCATCAACTGCGGCTGGCCCGGAATAGGCGCACCAAAATCTGCGGCCGGTTTAACATCGTTTGGTAAACCGCGCTCTACCGGCAATTTTGCATCAGACCAACTCTGCCAACCGCCATCCAGCAAGCGCACATCTTTCACGCCCGCATACAGCAGGATTTGTGCGACACGTGCCGCAGCGTAGACATCTCGCCCATACATAATCACCGTGGTGTCATGACGAATACCGTGTTTTGCCAACAACGCTTTTAGCTTGTCGTCAGAGACCTTATTCCACAGCGGTTCGCTTTCAATGTCATTGGTATCGATGTAATCAGCGCCTGGAATATGACTCAGCAAATATTTCTTCGGCGCACCCCAGGCGGCTTCGATAATTTTTACCTCGCCCGCAGGTTTTGCCACGACAGGTTTATTCTGCATCAGGTTATGCAGCCATTGCGGGTAAACGAGCTGCTCAAAATGCGCCATTTTTTGCAGGCGGGCGGGTTGTTGCATAGCATCGGACAACAATGCGATGTGCGGATAGCCAAGTTTAGCCAGACGCGCTTTAACCGCTTTTGTCTCATCATTTTGGCCGTACAGCGCAATCAGAGTATCCGGCGCAATGTTGTGCTGCTGTGCCCACAGTTTCAGCTGCTCGTCATTCATCAT
>DASXXQ010000010.1:0-10180 GCA_036502985.1 Buttiauxella sp. | reverse complement strand
CGTCGTGATGAAACAGCGGTTCCGCTTCTGGCGCCGAATCAGGATGTCTATCTGCGTGAGAATATCCGCTCGCGCCTGCTGGTTGCCGCGCAAGCCGTTCCGCGCCATCAAGACGAAACCTATAAGCAGTCGCTGGAGAATGTTTCCACCTGGGTTCGTGCTTATTACGACACTAACGACAGCGTAACCAAAGCGTTCCTTGATGAGCTGGATACTCTCAGCCAGCAAAGCATCAATATGGATGTTCCGCAGACGCTGGAAAGCCAACCTCTGCTGGAAAAACTGATGCAAACCCGAGTTCGCAACTTGCTCGCTCAACCAGCAGCAAACGCCAACACCCCTGCTGAAACCGCGCCTGAAGCGGCTCCCGCACCCGCTCAAGGAGAATAAGCATGATTAAAGTCTTATTGCTCTTTTTGTTGTTGATCGCCGGGATCGTCCTTGGGCCAATGCTTGCCGGGCATCAGGGTTATGTTTTGATTCAGACAGACAACTACAATGTCGAAACCAGCGTCACAGGTCTTGTGATCATTCTGATCCTGGCCATGGTGGTGCTGTTTGCCATTGAATGGGTACTCCGCCGAATTTTCCGCACTGGTGCTCGTACGCGTGGCTGGTTTGTTGGACGTAAAAGCAGCCGAGCACGCAAGCAAACCAAAGCTGCCTTGTTGAAACTGGCGGAAGGTGATTACCAGCAAGTTGAGAAGCTGATGGTGAAGAATGCCGATCATGCGGAACAGCCAGTTGTGAACTATCTATTAGCCGCCGAAGCGGCCCAGCAACGCGGCGACGAAATTCGTGCCAACCAGCATCTGGAACGCGCAGCCGAGCTGGCAGATAACGATCAGTTACCGGTTGAGATTACCCGCGTGCGTTTGCAACTTGCTCGCAACGAGAACCATGCTGCGCGCCACGGCGTTGATAAATTACTGGAAACCTCACCTCGCCACCCGGAAGTACTGCGTCTTGCAGAAATGGCGTATGTACGCACTGGAGCGTGGGGATCGCTGCTCGATATTTTACCCGCGATGGACAAAGTGCAGGTTGGCGATGAAGCCCACCGAGCTCTGCTTCAACAACAAGCGTGGATTGGCTTGATGGACCAGGCGATGGCAGATCAAGGTAACGATGGGCTGAAAACCTGGTGGAAGAATCAAAGCCGCAAAACACGGCATGAGACAGTGCTACAGGTCGCTATGGCCGAGCATCTCATTGAATGTGACGATCACGATGCCGCGCAAGAGATTATTCTGGATGGGCTGAAACGCCAGTACGATGATCGCCTGATATTGCTGATGCCACGTTTGAAATCAGGCAATCCAGAGCAACTTGAAAAAGCGCTGCGCCAGCAGATTAAAACACAAGGTGATCGTCCGTTGTTGCATAGCACACTCGGCCAATTGCTAATGAAGCATGGCGAGTGGCAGCAAGCATGCGAAGCTTTCCGTGAAGCAATTAAACAACGTCCTGATGCCTTTGATTATGCATGGCTGGCTGATTCTCTGGACCGTCTGCATCAACCAGAAGAAGCGGCTCTGATGCGTCGTGATGGTTTGCTGTTAACTCTGCAAAACAATCCTAATACATAATACCTCAGGGCGATATCCTTCGCCCTTTTCCCTTCCTCAAGACAAAAAAAAACACCTGCCAAACGGCAGGTGTTAAAACAGGTCTGTATGACAACTAAGTGGTGCTTCACTCAACGTTATGTCCATGGTGTTGGATGAGGTCTGAAAGACGACATCTGTCGGTGGACGATAAGCACCGTAATCGGCTCTGCGTCATTCCTTGGTTTATGAAGCCTAAGCAAACATAAGAAGTGGAATGAGCATCTACAGATATATTATTGCACGATGTATGCCAGGTTTGAATTCATTCTTCCAGCGAATGCATAATTTCATAACATTCAAAACCTTAGATGTTCCGCATTTGGTAAAATCCGGTTGTTCACACAGCGATCATTCAAGTGATGTAGTGTCTCCTGTTGGAGACAGATAAATGTACTTAATTATTTTTATAGCATTATCATATGGTTATAAGTCTCCCAATGGAGACAATAAAATTCTAAAAGTAGTTAAGAGGAGACAAAACAGTAAGGACAGGGTATTGAGATGTTTAAAATGCAGATGCAAAAAGGCCAACCCGAAGGTTGGCCTTTTCTAAATTGGTCGGCGAGAGAGGATTATTCCCCTGCGGGCCGTTGCTAAAGCAACGTTGTCTCGCTGCGCTCGGCTCAAACCTCCTTCGGAGGTCCTCATCCTCTATAAACTTCAGATGCAAAAAGGCCAACCCGAAGGTTGGCCTTTTCTAAATTGGTCGGCGAGAGAGGATTCGAACCTCCGACCCACTGGTCCCAAACCAGTTGCGCTACCAAGCTGCGCTACTCGCCGAAATACTGCTTTTACTTCTTATTACTTAACCTAGAGATGGTGCGAAGAGAGGGACTTGAACCCTCACGTCCGTAAGAACACTAACACCTGAAGCTAGCGCGTCTACCAATTCCGCCACCTTCGCAATATCACTAAATTAATGGGGTGGCTAATGGGACTCGAACCCACGACAACTGGAATCACAATCCAGGGCTCTACCAACTGAGCTATAGCCACCACTGTAAATCTTTCACGCGGTCTATATTTTAAAAACAAGTACCACCGCAGCTCCAGCGCCATTCAATTAATGGTGCGCCCGACAGGATTCGAACCTGAGACCTCTGCCTCCGGAGGGCAGCGCTCTATCCAGCTGAGCTACGGGCGCGTAGCGCCGTTGCGGGGTCGGATATTACGGGCTTCATGCTCAGCTGTCTAGTGCTTATTTAAATAAAATGCGCATTTGGTCATGCTTTGCGCATTCTGCTGAAAATCCGGCCGAATCCGCCCGTAAAACTCACTTTATCTATGAATCGGCACTGTTTTACAGGCGCCCGGTGTAATGCCACGCCAGGTAACGCAGCAGCTTTATCTGGCGAGTAATGCGGCCCGGTTGTGACAATAACCGGTACAACCATTCCAGACCGAGATTCTGCCATACCTTTGGCGCGCGTTTCACATGGCCGGTGAAGACATCGTATGTGCCACCCACCCCCATATACAAGGCATCAGGATAGACCTTGCGGCAATCGCGCATAAAGATTTCCTGACGTGGAGATCCCATTGCGACCGTAACAATTGCCGCGCCACTGTCGCGGATACGCTCAAACAACGCTGGCTGTTGCTCAGCGTTGAAGTAACCATCCTGACTATCAACAATATTGACCTGCCACTGCTCGCGTAGCTTGGTTTTCGTTTGCGCCAATATTTCCGGTTTGCCACCAATAAGAAAGACGGGTGTGCCTTCATGCCCTGCACGCTGCATCAATGCTTCCCACAGGTCCGCTCCCGGGACCCGAGACACAACGGCACCGGGGAATTTTTTACGGATAGAGCGCACTACGCTAATACCGTCAGCGTATTTGTATTCCGCTTCTTCAATTAACGTACGTACTTCACTGTCGCGTTCTGCGGTCAGGATTTTCTCTGCGTTAATCGCCACCAGCGTGCCGGTACGCAATGAACCTTCTGCGTAGAGATAATCCAGTGCATGCTGCATATCGCGCCAGCCCAGAAGATTCAGACCGCGAAGAGTATAAGAAGGGGCTGAAGTTGGAGCGTTCATGATAATCCTTGTGACGCATTTTGGGAGCCAGATACCACGCGTGGAGAACGGCGGAACCGCTGATGCACCAACCCCGCACTATCAAATAACCAGTAAAGCAGTTTCGCAAACAGCAAACATGCACCAAATACCAAAATGAAAAACACGACACGAGAAACGAAGGAATCCAGCCCCTCCCGCGCCAGTACAATCATGTTAAAAATGGCCCCGAAGCAGAAACTATGCAAAATGGCAGCTTTGTACTTGTTGGTTTCCCGTTTGCCTAGTTCATACAACCAGTCGAACCATTTAATGATAAGCCCAACCACAACCGCACCTAACGGGATAAACCACACGCCGCCCATTACCACAAGCGAACCAATTAGCGTTGGTGATATCGCCAGCCCGGAATGGTTGTTAAGAATTTCCCAGGTAAAGTAGTTTGCGCTATTGAGCACTATGCCTGGGCGGCTTGGCCACAGCCAGGTTGGAATAAAGACATAGAAATCACGAATAATCGGTGCCAGCCCCTGGAACTCAATTTTGTCGTAATTTTGCAGCAATAAGCCGAGGTTTTCCCAGGGAGAGAAAGTATCGCGCGTCAGGTACAAGAAAGTATAAAACGCCTCTTCCCCGTTAACGTTCATGCCGTAGCGTTTCAGTGCTAACCAGAACATACCTACGATGCCAAACACTCCCGCCGCCATCAACATCCACAGCGAGATCCATCCACGGATAATGCCAATGAACAAAAAGATGGCAAACGCGATAATGATATTGGCGCGTGTGCCGCCAACAATCATGTACGTCAGCAACCCGAAGGCGACTGTGCTAACCAGGAAAAAGAGCCAGGCTCGCCCGTCTTGTTTCAGGAAATAAACCACCAACATTGCGGGAATAAAGAAATAGAAGAAACGTTTTAACGCAACGCCTGATACTTCACTGGAGAATATCTGACTGTAAGAATGCAGTTTAAACAGCAAAAAACCGTTATGCATAAAGAAGATGCTGACGCTCACTAGCGCAACGACCATCAACATGAACCACGTCAAATGGGTTTCAACACGGTTCATGGTAAAGAGAGGCCGCCGAACAGCAGTAGCACGCTTCTCCCGTAATCGCGTTTTATAGGCGACATAGTAAATTCCGTAGAAACACGCGGCGGCAAGTTGCGCTTGCAACAGAACATCCGCAGGAACCACCGTGACCCCGAAGCGAAACACTAATGTGCAGGTGAAAGGGAAACCAAAGAAAAAAGTCAGCAGATAGAGCAGCGAAAAGAACACATTAAAATTGAAACGAACCCGGCGGAATTCCTGGTACGTCAAAATACCAATGAACATCACTGATACAAACCAGACCACAAACAGACCGCTAAATTGCAGCAAACTCATGCGGTGACTCCTGATGCAATGTCCAGCGCCCGTTTCCAACCGTCAACATAGTTAGGGTTAAAGAAGGCTATCTGTTGTTTATCCAGTAAGCGTAGTTGGCGCTGCGCTTCGCGAATGATGGGTTCATCAAGCGGATCGCCTGTGAACAGCACCGGAATATGTTGTTCAGTCATATCCTGCCAGAAAGGATTTTTTCGACTCAAGACACAAGGTATCCCGGCCTGAATAAGCAAGCAAAGCGTACCAATACCTTGCTGACGGTCAAAGATGAAATAACCGAGATCACATTGGCGCAGCATAGCCAGGTACTTATCAAAATCCATTTGTTCCGTCAGAACGTGCAGATTTTCTTTGCTGAACAGAGCACTGCCAACCTGCTGTACTTCATTGATATAGGCATCATTGTTGGCGGGATAGCCCATCGGTACCACGACGCGCACCGTATCACCAAACTGTGCATGAATCGCTTTTAGCGCAGTAATGTGTTGGTTGCTACGGTCACCGGAGTTACCTACCAGCAGCGTAAGTTTGCCGCCTGATTTCTCCTGACTGCTCATGCTATTGAGCGTGGGGTCCATTCGCGTTGGGAAATAAATCAGCTCACCCGGTACGCGCGGGTGGCGTTCGCGGAAATAATTCAGATCGCCTCGCGTGGCAAACACACGACCTACACGCCCCTGCGCAATACGGCGCAGCAGGTAAAACGCACGAAACTTGAAGCTGCTCGAGACCTCATAAAGATCAGCACCCCAGATATGCCAATTCGTCTGATTGGGCTTTAATCCGCCTGTCAACAATGCAATCCACAGTGAGCTATTAAACTGACCATGGAAGAAAAAGTGCTGTTGGCGATTGGCGCGTGCTTTTTCTATAACCGCCTGCGCCAGTGCTTTTTTAGTTGGGAAAAGTGTGACTGAGAGTGCCGGAAAAGCCGACAGCAGTGAGTCATCTTTTGAAACCACCATAAACTGGCATGCATGCGGATTTGAAACAGCAAGTTCGTCGCTGAAGAAGCGCAGTACCGTTAGATTATGATGCGGGATATCCGATCCCAAAACGTGAATCAGTGTCGTCATGCTCGTCTACGATAAATGAGAAAAACGCTGCAACAGAGCGTGAAGTAAATGATGTACGTTGCCATATAAGCCTGCGCGGCCCCTAAGGCTCCGTGCGCAGGTATAAGCCAATGCGAAAAACCCGTTAATAAAGCAAACTGGCTAATTTCAGTCAAAATATAGAAGCGAAGCGATGCTTTAGCTATCACCAGATAGCCAAACACATACGAACCGACTTTCAACACATCGCCCACTAATTGCCAGGCAAAGAGATCGCGCATGGCGATAAATTTATGTGAGAAAAGCAGCCATATAGCGAAGTCGCGTAATAGCCAGACGGTGAAACTTGCCAGGGCCACCGCGGGCAGCACAAATTTTAGCGAGCGGACAATTTCACGGCTAATGTCATGTTTGTTCGTTAAGCGTGAAAGTGTGGGCAGCAAGTAAACGCTAAATGAAGCCGTGATAAATTGCAGATAAGCATCCGAGATACTGCTCACACCCTGCCAGATACCGACATCATCCCAACTGTAATGAGCAGCAAGGAGGTTACGCATCATCACGTAAGCCACCGGTAACGTCACGGAAGTAATCAGCGCCATGATGGTGAACTTGCCAAGGCTGCTGGCGTACACTTTGTCCCACTGCGGTTTAAGATAGCTAAGCGGGACATGTTCGCGCCGAATCAGCATGATTCCTGCGGGTATGAGGACCAACGCAGGCACCAGCGCCAACCCCAGCAATGCTCCCTGGTAACCTCCCAGACGATAGCAAAGGTAATAAGCAAGCACACCGATAATGCTACCGCCAATCAATGCCAGCGCGTTTCCCGCAGCATCACGAAAACCTTTCATGATAGCCAGTGACAAATTCGCCCAGGCGATACCCATTTGAACCAGCGCGACCAGTTGCACCAGCCCATGGTAATCGTCATGCCCAAATAGCCCGAGGCTGATGGGTTTTGCCGCAACGACAAAGATGATGGCTAAAAGAGTGGAGAAGCCCAGCACCATCGACAACGAGGTGCCGATAACTTTGCGAAGTTGCTCAGGATCGTCATGATACTGCGCGACGTATTTTGTCACGCCGTTGAAAATTCCCGCCCCGGCGAGCACGCCTAATACGGTAATCATCTGACGGAAGTTCCCTGCCTGCCCAACACCACTGGGCCCAAATGACACAGCAAGTAGCTTCACCACCAGCAAACCGGCAGCAATTTTTACCAGTGTGGACCCTGCGGTCCACACTGAAGCTTTCGCGAGTGACATATCAGGAGAAGTAGCTTAGCAACGTATTAATGACAGTACGTTGGTTCGCAGGAGACAAGTTGTAGAAAAGTGGCAGGCGTAATAGGCGCTCGCTTTCTTGAGTGGTGAAACGATCTTCGCCGTGGAAGTAGCCAAACTTCTCACCCGCAGGACAGTCATGTAATGGGATGTAGTGGAATACCGCTAAAATTTCTGCCTCTTTGAGGTAGGCAATCAGTGCACTGCGGTCATCAATATCACGAAGTTTGATATAGAACATGTGCGCATTTTGCACACAGTCTTTTGGAATCGATGGCAGTTCAATACGCCCGGCTTTGGCCAGAGGGGCCAGTGCATCATAATAGCTATGCCATAATTTCAGCCGCTGCTGATTAATCTTTTCCGCTGCTTCAAGCTGCGCCCACAAATAGGCAGCCTGCAGATCGGCCATCAGGTAGCTTGAGCCAATATCGCGCCAGGTATACTTATCAACCTGGCCACGGAAGAACTGACTTCGGTTAGTGCCTTTCTCACGAATGATTTCCGCGCGCTCAATAAGCGACGGATCGTTAATCAGTGTCGCGCCACCTTCACCACCAGCCGTGTAGTTTTTGGTTTCATGGAAGCTGAAGCAGCCGATGTGGCCAATTGTTCCTAACGCGCGACCTTTGTAGGTCGACATCACACCCTGTGCCGCATCTTCCACAACAAAGAGATTATGTTTGTTCGCAATCGCCATAATGGTGTCCATCTCGCAGGCAACGCCAGCGTAATGAACAGGGACAATCGCACGCGTTTTCTCAGTGATGGCCGCTTCAATCAATTTTTCGTCGATGTTCATTGTGTCCGGACGAAGATCAACAAACACGACTTTTGCACCACGCAGCACGAAAGCATTCGCTGTAGAAACAAAGGTATAACTCGGCATGATGACTTCATCACCGGGTTGAATATTCAACAACAGCGCCGCCATTTCCAGTGATGCGGTGCAGGATGGCGTCAGCAGCACTTTTTTGCTGCCAAAATGGTGCTCCATCCACTGCTGACAACGGCGCGTGAACCCACCATCGCCGCACAGTTTGCCGCTACCCATCGCAGCCTGCATGTATTCGATTTCCGTACCTACTACTGGAGGAGCATTAAAGGGGATCATTTTTTCACCTGTATAACCAGAAGGCGGTGCTTTCTATGCTGGCACCACTTTGAATGTAGCGTCGCAAAGCAGCGGTATTACTTATTTGTGTGGCGACGCGCAGTGTTTGTAGCCCGCGTTGCTGGCACCAATCGCGAGCAGCATTCATTAACTGCTCACCAACACCACGTCCCGCCAGCAAGCCAATACGCGCTTCGCTCTCATTGAGTTGCCTCATGCTGACAAAGCCTTGAATCGCATCATCGTTTTTCAACAGCAAACATTCGTGATCAAATGTTCCCAGCACCGCATTTTCAGCCCATTGGGCGTAAAAACGGCCACTATCCGCAGGCTGGTACCATGGTGCCCGAAAGCGGCTTTGCGTAAAAATATTAGCGGCGAGATCTCGCAAAACAGGAATATCAGTACTCGTTGCCAACTCTACAGAAGACGCAGCATTTTGCGTGCCAACTGCTAATGCCAGGTCAACTTCCCCTTCAACCAGCTTAAAACCAAATTGTTGTAAGCCATCAAGCCAGTCAGTTCGCTGAGCGGGGATTTTCGCCTGCACACGGGAATAAGCATCAAGGTGTTGTGCCGTTAGCAACGGTGAGTCGTCTTCAAAACGAAGGATTCCGCTATTCACTGCAAAGAACTGATTCTCCCAGTTAAGAGATTCAATTCTTGCGTGAACAGGGATAGTGAAGGACGTCATCGCTTTCACCTGTCTCTGGCGAAACCTAGCGCCAGACCCCTTTGGTATCAACAATCCAGCGTTGCTGAACCTGGGTACCCGGAATGGCTTTGAAAGCATGGTGATCAACCAGCATCACCAGAACATCGGCCTGTTGGAGAGCGTCATCAACGGAGGCTAATTCGCAGTGCTCAGCCAGTTTTTTGGGTAACTGATGAATATTGGGTTCAACCACCAGCATTTTACCGCTGTGCCAGAAGCTGAGAAGCTCAGCAATTTCCATAGCTGGGCTTTCTCGCAAGTCATCGATATTCGGTTTAAACGCTAAACCAAAACAGGCAATGGTAATTTCGCTGGCACGCTTACCCGTTTCTGAAAGGCAGTCTGCGACCGCCGCTTTCACCTGATTGATTACCCAGTGAGGCTTGCCATCGTTGACTTCACGCGCCGTGCGAATCAACTGCGCTTGTTCAGGGTTTTGCGCCACGATAAACCATGGGTCGACGGCAATGCAGTGCCCACCTACACCAGGGCCTGGTTGTAGAATATTGACGCGCGGATGGCGATTAGCCAGGCGAATCAATTCCCAGACGTTTATATCCTGAGCGGCACAAATCAGCGAAAGCTCGTTTGCGAATGCAATATTCACATCGCGGAAGCTATTCTCGGTTAGCTTGCACATTTCAGCGGTACGGGAGTTCGTCACCACGCACTCACCTTCGAGGAATATATTGTACAACTCACTTGCGCGAGCCGAGCAGACTGGCGTCATTCCGCCGATCACACGATCGTTTTTGATGAGCTCAACCATCACCTGACCCGGCAGTACGCGCTCTGGGCAGTACGCGACATTAATATCTGCTGCTTCGCCAGCCTGTTGCGGAAAAGTCAGGTCTGGACGAAGGTCCGCCAACCAGGCAGCCATTTGTTCGGTTGAGCCCACCGGAGAAGTTGACTCCAGAATGACTAGCGCGCCTTTCTTTAAAACTGGTGCGATAGATTCAGCCGCAGCTTTGACGAAAACCATG
>DASXXQ010000009.1:0-33688 GCA_036502985.1 Buttiauxella sp. | reverse complement strand
CTTTGCCAGCACTTCGCCCATTGCGCGATAGCCTTGCAATACTTCACCTTCACTGCCTTCCGGCCCGGATAACATAGGTAAAATCTGCTTTGCTGCCCGCTCTGCCGGAACACTGAACGAATTACCTTGCGCATCAATCATATGTTGATCATTCCAGCGCGCTATGGGCACATATTCAACCAGATGAATCTTCAATTCGTCCGGCCATTGCTTTCTAACACTTGCCTGTTTAATCCATGGCAAACGTTCAATTTGCTGCTGGATGATATTCACATCCTGAGTCATAAAGGTACCTGGCGGCCCAAGTGCCAGAATTGACTGACGAATATCATCATTACGTGTGTAATGCCGTTCACCTGTAACCACCAACCTGGAGAGTGGCAAACGCTGCGCATCTTCCATCCAGCCAACCACTATCCAGCCGCCGATAAATACCGTAAACAGTACTGCACTCAGGAAAATAATCCCGGCCAAACGCCCACCGTTGCTACGACGAGAGCTGGTTTCCTCTTCTTCCTGGCGATTACGCGTATTCAGAGCTGCTTGCGACATATCAGTCTGCCAACTCCAGAATTCGCACTACCAGTTGAGAGAACGTCATGCCAGCCTGACGTGCCGCCATCGGCACCAGGCTATGGCTGGTCATGCCTGGCGACGTATTCGCTTCCAGCAGATAAAACTGCCCGTCGCTATCTAACATAACGTCTACGCGGCCCCAACCACTGCAACCCAACACTTTCCAGGCTTCCAGCACTAAAGCCTGCAATTCTTGCTCGCGCTGCTCGATTAAACCACTCGGGCAGAAATATTGTGTCTCATCAGAGAGATACTTCGCCTCATAATCATAGAAAATTCCAGCGGGTTGAATACGTATTGACGGTAAAATTTCTTCGCCAAGAATCGCAATAGTGTATTCAGGTCCGCATAGCCATTTCTCAATGAGCACTTCTTCGTCATGTTCAAAGGCTAGCTCAAGCGCTGCTGGCAGTTCTGCAACGCTATCAACCTTAGACATACCAACGCTTGAGCCTTCACGGCTTGGCTTAACAATGACTGGCAACCCTAAGTTTGCGATACGTTCAACGGTGGTGCCGGAGAGACCTGCTTCTACTTCACGGCGTGTTAACGCAACCCATGGAGCAACAGGTAAATTCGCACCTTTCCACAGCAATTTGGTACGCAGTTTATCCATAGTGACAGCAGAAGACATCACGTCACTACCGGTGTAAGGCAACTGCAGGAGCTCAAGCAAACCTTGCAGGGTTCCGTCTTCTCCACCGCGACCATGTAAGGCAATAAATACTTTGTCAAAACCCAACGCTTTCAGTTCTGTAACGGGCGTATTTTTCGGGTCAACTTCGTGTGCATCAATACCGGCTTCTCTGAGGCCAGCAAGTACCGCAGCACCAGATTGCAATGAAACCTCACGCTCAGCGGACGTTCCGCCTAACAGGACAGCGACTTTATTAACCATTTTGCTCGCCCTCCTTAGTGTGGGACTGCAATTTAAATTCAGCCAGATTTCTGGCAACTTTCCCGACGTTGCCCGCACCTTGCACCAGGATCAAGTCATTTCCAGTCAAAACGGGGGCTAAAACATCCGCAATTTGGCTGGCGTCTGGTACCAGAATTGGGTCGACTTTCCCGCGGCCACGAATGGTGCGACACAACGAGCGGCTATCGGCCCCAGGAATTGCAGCTTCGCCAGCAGAATAAACGTCCAGCATTAGCAATGAATCCACTTGTGACAATACGTTAGCAAAATCATCGTACAAATCACGGGTGCGCGTGAAACGGTGCGGCTGGAAGATCATCACCAGATTTTTATCCGGCCAACCTGCACGCGCAGCTTTAATGGTGGCATCAACTTCTGTCGGATGGTGACCATAGTCATCCACCAGCATGGCAGAGCCTTCTTTTCCATTCACTGGTGCGAGCGGATATTCTCCCAGGAAATCAAAGCGACGCCCTGTCCCCTGGAAACTTTCCAACGCACTCAGAATATCAGCATCATCAATGCCTTCTTCGGTAGCAACAGACACCGCAGCAGCTGCATTTAACGCATTATGGCGACCCGGTGCATTCAGCGTGACATGCAGAGCAGGTTTGTCCTGGCGCACAATCGTAAAGTGCCCCTGCGGGCCTTTCTGCTGATAACTTTCAATGCGAACATCCGCATCTTCACTGAAACCGTAGGTAGTAATTTTGCGGCCTACACGTGGCAACAGCTCACGGATAACAGGATCATCCACACACATTACCGCCAGACCATAAAACGGCAGGTTGTGCAGGAAGTTAATAAACGTCTGCTTTAAGTTTTCGAAGTCGCCCTGGTAGGTATCCATGTGGTCAGCTTCGATATTTGTCACCACCGAAACCATCGGCTGTAGATGGAGGAATGACGCATCACTCTCATCAGCTTCTGCTATCAGATAACGGCTGTGACCTAAACGCGCATGTGTTCCAGCCGCTTTAACCAAACCACCGTTAACAAAAGTAGGGTCGAGGCCTGCTTCTGCATAAATACTGGAAACCATCGCCGTAGTCGTCGTTTTGCCGTGCGTGCCGGCAATGGCGATGCCATGACGGAAGCGCATTAACTCAGCCAGCATTTCGGCACGACGGATAACAGGAATACGCGCTTCATGAGCGGCAACAATTTCTGGGTTATCCATAGAGATAGCGGTAGAAACCACCACTACGCTCGCATCCAGTACGTTTTCAGGGCGATGGTTAAAATAAATCGTGGCGCCCAGCGCCGACAACTGCTGAGTGACCGGGTTCGGAGCCAAATCAGACCCACTGATCTGGTAACCTTCGTTAGCTAAAACTTCGGCAATACCGCCCATACCGGCGCCACCGATACCAACAAAGTGAATGTGCCGGACGCGACGCATCTCGGGCACGATAGAACGCAGTTTCGCCAGTTGCTGTGTATTCATTTTCTAACCTGCAGCGTCAAACGCCATTACTTCAAATATTCATGGGCAGCAATATCGCCACCCACCATGATTACGCCAGTGCTGCGGCGCTCACTTCATTTGCTACCCGCTCTGTGGCATCAGGAATGGATGCAGCTCGCGCACGCTCGGCCATTGCCAATAACGTCGCTCTGTCCCACCCGGCGAGAGTTTGCGTTACGGCATCCACGGTAAACTGCGGTTGCTCCAGTATTTTTGCCGCGCCTGCTTTTTCAAGCGGCAAGGCATTCCAATATTGCTGACGATCTTTGTGCTGGAAAGGCACAAACAGTGCAGGTAATCCTGCGGCTGCGACTTCGCTGACTGTCAACGCGCCGGAGCGACAGACGACGACATCGGCCCAGGCGTAAGCCGCTGCCATATCATCAATAAACTCGCTCACTTTATGCTGAGGTTGTTCGGCTTGAATATAAGCCTGCTGCACTGTTTCCTGAGCACCTTTACCACATTGGTGCCAGATGGTGACCACTTCGCCCAAACGACCCGCAACTTGCGGCATAGTTTGGTTCAGCACGCGAGCGCCCTGAGAGCCCCCAACGACTAAGACCCGCACTGGGCCTTCACGTCCTGCAAAGCGTTCCTGAGGCAACGGCAGAGCCAAAACATCGGTACGAACCGGATTGCCTACCACATCAGCATTCGGGAATGCCCCCGGAAACGCCTGCATCACTTTCTTAGCAATTTTTGACAGCCATTTATTGGTTAACCCAGCAATTCCGTTTTGCTCATGCAACACAACCGGAATACCAAGCGACCAGGCCGCCAGACCACCTGGCCCTGAGACATAACCGCCCATCCCAAGAACAACGTCCGGACGATAGGCTTTCATGATGGCCCGCGCCTGACGCCAGGCATTGAAAATACGTACCGGCGCCAGCAGCATCGCTTTCAGGCCTTTGCCACGCAAACCTGAAATACGAATAAAATCGATCTCAATTCCATGCTTAGGAACTAAGTCTGCTTCCATACGATCGGCGGTACCAAGCCAGCGTACTTGCCAGCCCTGAGCCATTAAGTGATGCGCTACTGCCAGACCCGGGAACACATGCCCACCGGTTCCGCCAGCCATCACCATTAACCGCCGGGATTGATTGCTCATCGCACACCCTTCGTAAACGCCTGCGCTTTAGCCAGACGTGTTTCATAATCAATACGCAGCAACATCATGATTGCTGTAGACATAATTAACAGGCTCGAACCACCGTAACTGATCAGTGGCAATGTCAAACCTTTAGTCGGCAGCATACCTGCCGCAGCCCCTACGTTTACCAATGCCTGGAAACTAAACCAGACCCCGATTGAGCAGCCTAAGAAGCCCGCAAAACGTTGGTCCATTTCTAATGCACGTTTACCGATGGACATCGCACGAAAAGCCACGAAGAATACCATCAATAAAGCGAGTACCACACCGATATATCCCAGCTCTTCACCGATTATCGAGAAGATAAAGTCAGTGTGTGCTTCCGGCAAATATTCGAGTTTTTGGACTGAATTACCCAACCCCTGCCCCCACAATTCACCGCGACCAAATGCCATCAGAGATTGTGTTAACTGGTAACCACTACCAAATGGGTCATCCCACGGATTCCAGAAGGATGTTACACGACGAATACGGTAAGGTTCGGCCAGGATCAACAGCACAACGGCGGAGATCCCCATGCCAATAATCGCAAGAAACTGCCAGAGTTTGGCACCCGCCAGGAACAACATCGCCAGCGTAGTAACAAACAGTACAACCACCGTACCAAGGTCAGGCTGCGCCAGCAGTAACACGGCCAGCACCAGAATAACGCCCATCGGTTTGAGGAAGCCACGCAGGTTATTACGCACTTCATCAACCTTACGTACCAGGTAGTTGGCGAGATAACAGAACAGCGACAACTTAGTGAACTCAGCAGGCTGAATACGCAATGGACCGAAAGCAATCCAGCGTGACGCACCGTTAACCGAGCTACCCACAACCAGTACAATCAACAGCATCGCAATAGAGAGCAGTAGCATTGCAGTACTGTGGCGCTGCCAGAAATCCATCGGCAAACGTAATGTGATCAGCGCTAATACAAACGCCAGAATGATGTACAACCCATCACGCTTCGCAAACAGGAATGGGTCGTTCGCCAGCCGCTGCCCGACAGGCATAGACGCAGACGTCACCATAATAAAACCAACCGCCGCCAGCCCCAAAGTCAGCCATAGCATGGTACGGTCGTACATGACTATATTGTTGGAGTCTGCTTCCCTGGAGCCCATCACCCAGCCTTTAAGCGCCGACCCCAACCAGCTCAGGATGGCAAATCCAGGCACGCGGGGCATACGCAAGCGAGGGAAAGATAAGCGCATCAGCCAAGCTCCTTCGCAAGTTGGGTAAATTGGTCACCACGTTGCTCAAAGTTTTTAAACTGATCGAGGCTTGCGCAAGCAGGTGAAAGCAGGACCATGTCACCAGGTTGAACTCGACTGGCGACGAGTTGCATCGCTTGAGCCATGGTTTCCGTTTGCTCGGCAACGTCCGGGCGCAATGCCGCAAGTTCTGCGCCATCTCGGCCAAAGCAGTAAAGGCGGATAGCAGAACCTTGCAGGTATTGACCCAACGATGAGAAATCGGCTGATTTGCCATCGCCACCTAATAACAGATGCAACGTCCCATCGACCTGCAAACCGTTCAGAGCAGCTTCAGTGCTACCAACGTTGGTCGCTTTGGAATCGTTAATCCAACGCACGCCGTTACGCTCCAATGAGAGCTGGAAGCGGTGAGCAAGACCCGTAAAGGCAGTGAGTGCTTTGAGGCTGCTGGAGCGTGGCAGTTTCACCGCATCGGCCAGCGCCAGTGCCGCAAGCGCATTGGTGTAGTTATGACGCCCAACCACTTTCATTTCTTTAGTGTTCAGTACCTTCTCGCCTTTCACCCGCAGCCAGGTATTGCCCTGCTGGTTATTCAGGTGATAATCGCCGACGTCCACACCAAAGCTGATGCAGCGACTGTCTGCGCCACGCACAGGCATTGTGAGCGCGTCATCCGCATTCACAACGCAAACCGCAGCGTTTTCATAAACACGCAATTTTGCCGCACGATACTGCTGCAGACCAAGCGGATAGCGATCCATATGATCTTCAGTCACGTTAAGGATGGTCGCCGCTGCTGCTTTAAGGCTGAAAGTGGTTTCCAACTGGAAGCTCGAGAGTTCAAGAACATACAGCTCGCAGTTTTGATCAAGCAGCATCAAGGCAGGCAGGCCAATGTTGCCGCCCACGCCCACATTCATGCCCGCCGCTTTCGCCATCTCCCCCACCAAAGTGGTGACGGTACTTTTACCGTTGGAACCTGTAATCGCCACAATCGGCGCTTGTGCTTCGCGGCAAAAGAGTTCGATATCGCCAATGATTTCAACACCAGCATCTGCGGCACGACTCAATGCAGGATGGGCTACAGCAATACCAGGGCTGGCGATAATCAAGTCAGCCGCTAACAACCAGTCTTCGTTGAGTGAGCCAGTATGTCGCTCCACCGTGTCTGGTAGTTTTTCCAGGCCTGGTGGCGAGATGCGTGTGTCCATTACGCGCGGCGTAACACCGCGCGCCAGGAAGAAGTCCACGCAGGAAAGGCCAGTAAGACCTAATCCGATAATCACGACTTTTTTACCCTGGTAATCAGTCATCGTTAGCGCACCTTCAGGGTAGCAAGGCCGATCAGGACCAGCATCAGCGAAATAATCCAGAAGCGCACAATGACTCGCGGCTCCGGCCAGCCCTTCAATTCATAATGGTGATGAATTGGAGCCATACGGAAAATACGTTGCCCGCGCAATTTGAAGGAACCAACCTGCAAGATGACAGACAGTGTTTCAACCACAAACACCCCGCCCATTATCACTAACAGGAATTCCTGACGCAGCAGCACAGCGATAGTTCCGAGCGCTCCACCCAAAGCTAAAGAGCCAACGTCGCCCATAAAGACTTGTGCTGGATAGGTGTTGAACCATAAGAAACCAAGCCCTGCACCAACAATCGCGGTACAGACGATGACCAGTTCCCCCGCATGACGCAGATAAGGGATATGCAGGTATTCTGCGAATTTAATGTTACCCGTAGCCCAGGCTACTAGCGCAAAACCGGATGCTACCAGCACGGTTGGCATAATCGCCAGGCCATCGAGCCCATCAGTTAGATTGACTGCGTTACCGGTACCAACAATAACAAAGTACGCCAGCAATACGTAGAACAGACCAAGCTGAGGCATCACGTCTTTAAAGAACGGCACAACCAGCTCAGTGGCTGGCGTTCCTTTCCCTGCGCTGTACATCGTGAAGGCCACAGCCAGCGCGATAACGGACATCCAAAAATATTTCCAACGCGCAATCAAACCCTTAGTGTCTTTGCGCACGACTTTGCGGTAATCATCAACAAAGCCAATCGCCCCATAACCGACCAGTACAAACAAAACGCACCAGACATATGGGTTTGACGGGTAAGCCCACATCAGTACGGAAATAACGATAGACGTCAGGATCATAATCCCGCCCATCGTCGGTGTTCCACGCTTACTGAAATGTGATTCAGGGCCGTCGTTACGCACAACCTGGCCGAAGGAAAGTTGCTGCAAACGGGCAATCATACGCGGCCCCATCCACAACGAGATAAACAGAGCGGTCAGCAGGCTGACAATGGCGCGAAACGTCAGATAGGAAAAGACGTTAAAGCCGGAATAATATTTGACCAAATGTTCGGCCAGCCAAACTAACATGTTCCGTTCTCCTGTAATGCGAGTACTACCTGTTCCATGGCGGCACTGCGTGAACCCTTCACTAAAATGGTAATCATTGAATGCTCTTCGATAAGCGCTTTCAGGCGCGCGATTAAAGAAGGCTTATCGGTAAAATGTTCGCCAACTTCAGAAGCAAGACTGATTGTTTCACTCAGCGTGCCTACACTCAGTACGCAATCAATACCTGACGCTTTGGCCGCTTCGCCTACCTGGCGATGACACTCAACTGATTCAGCGCCCAACTCGGCCATATCCCCAACAACCATCACACGGAAACCGGGCATCTCAGACAACACCTGCGCTGCGGCAGTCATTGACCCCACATTGGCGTTATAACTGTCGTCGAGCAGGAGTTGGTTTTCAGAAAGTTGAATCGGGAACAAACGACCAGGAACGGCTTTAAGGTCAGCAAGACCTACTTTAACTGCATCAAGGGATGCACCAACCGCCATCGCAAGCGAGGTTGCAGCCAGGGCATTGGCAATGTTATGGCGACCCGGCAACGGCAACGTCACGTCGATATTACCAACCGGCGTTTTGATCGTGAAGTCAGTGCCATGAGCCGTGATGTGTACATTGGTTGCGGTAAAATCGCTGCCGGTTGCATTCGGGGAGAAACGCCAGGTTTTGCGACTACCGATAATTTCTTGCCAGTTCAGCCAGTCATTATTGTCCGCATTGAGAATCGCAATGCCGTCTGCTGGCAAACCCGCGAAGATCTCACCTTTTGCTTTCGCAACACCTGCAAGCGAGCCAAAACCTTCGAGATGTGCTGCCGCCAGGTTATTCACTAACGCGGCTTCCGGGCGAGTCAGACCAACCGTCCAGGCGATTTCACCTTGATGGTTTGCACCAAGCTCAATGACCGCATACTCATATTCTGGTGTCAGCCGTAATAACGTCATTGGCACGCCAATATCGTTATTCAGGTTTCCGGCGGTATATAAGGTATTACCGCACTTGCGCAAAATTGCCGCAGTCATCTCTTTAACAGAGGTTTTACCGGAAGAGCCTGTTAGTGCGACAACTCGTGTTGGCACCTGCTGACGAACCCATGCAGCCAGATCACCGAAAGCCTGATGGGTATCTGCAACCACAAGCTGTGGAACATTAACTTCCAGCTTGCGGCTAACCAGCAACGCCCCTGCCCCACCGTTGACTGCATCTTGCGCAAAATCATGCGCATCAAAACGTTCACCTTTGAGTGCGACAAACAGACAACCTGGCGTTAATTTACGTGTGTCGGTTGTGACATCATTGATGTCAACATCAGCGCCGTACAACTCGCCAGTGAGGACAGTGGCGAGTTGGGTTAATGAAACGCGGATCATGCCACAACCCCCAACAAGCGGGCTACGGTGACACGATCTGAGTAGTCCAGGCGGCGGGTTCCCACAATCTGATAATCCTCGTGCCCTTTGCCTGCGACAAGTACCACATCATTTTCACTTGCCTGCATAATCGCATTGGTCACCGCTTCTGCACGGCCTGAAACCACATGTGCGCGTCCTGCATCCAGCATGCCAACCAGAATGTCAGCAACAATTGCTTTCGGCTCCTCAGTGCGAGGGTTGTCGTCAGTGACTACCACCACATCCGCATATTGTTCTGCGATACCGCCCATAATTGGGCGCTTGCCTTTATCACGATCGCCACCGCAACCAAAGACACACCACAGCTTACCGCTGCAATGTAAACGGGCGGCTTGCAGAGCTTTTTCCAGCGCATCCGGCGTGTGGGCATAATCCACCACTACCGTCGGCTTGCCCGGAGCACTGAAAACTTCCATACGACCACAAACAGGTTGCAGGCTTGGGGCGGTTTTCACCGATTCTTCAATGGGATAACCCAACACTAATAAGGTTGCGAGCGCTAATAACACGTTGCTGACGTTAAAAGCCCCCATCAGGCGGCTTTCAATTTCACCGTCGCCCCATGAAGAGCTAAATCGAACGGTTGCCCCGCCATCGTGATAACGCACATTGGTTGCTTTCAACCAACGACCACGGCAGCCAGGCTGCAAATTATCTTCCATCGTAACGGCAACAGCGTCAGGTAAACGCGCTAACCAATTGCGTCCGACTTCATCATCAGCATTGATGATGGCATGGCCGTAATCATGCTCGGAGAACAGCAGCCATTTGGCGGCCTCGTATCCCGCCATATCACCATGATAATCGAGGTGATCGCGGCTGAGGTTTGTGAACACGCTGGCTGCAAATTTCAGAGCGGAAACACGGTGCTGAACCAGACCATGTGAGGAAACTTCCATCGCGGCAAAGCTCGCACCTTGTTCAGCAAGGTTAGCAAGCACTTGCTGTACGTCGACGGCAGAACCCGTGGTGTTTTCGGTTGGTTTTACATTCCCGAGCAGACCATTACCCACAGTCCCCATCACCGCACTGGTTTCGCCTAGTAACTGGCTCCACTGAGCTAGCAGTTGGGCGGTAGTGGTTTTACCGTTGGTGCCGGTGACGCCAACCAGGCGCAAAGCACTTGAAGGCTCACGGTAAAAACGCCCTGCCAAAGCAGAGAGGCGTTGGTGCAATTGGCTCAGATAAATAACCGGAACCCCGTGCATTTCACGGACTTCACCATCATTTGCTTCGCCTTCAGCTTCAGCTACGACCGCAGCGACGCCTTGTGCAATTGCCTGCGGGATATATCGACGCCCGTCCGCCTGATGGCCAACTAAAGCCACAAAAAGGTCGCCCGATGCCGCCACGCGACTATCGAGTGTCATTTCTCGCAGAGCTCTCACGGGTAGCGCTGGCACCCACGGAGCGAGAAGGTCGCGCAAATTACGATCTGCCACCTGATCCCTCATTTTGATTAATCACAAACTCACTTTTCTCACCTGTCGCCAGAGCATCCGGTTCGATATTCATGGTGCGCAGAACGCCGCCCATAATGGCACCGAACACAGGTGCAGAGACGGCACCACCGTAATATTTACCTGCTTGCGGATCGTTAATAACCACAACCAACGCGAATCGCGGATTACTGGCTGGCGCAACGCCTGCTGTATAAGCAATGTATTTGTTGATGTATTTTCCGTCCGGCCCGACTTTTTTCGCAGTACCGGTCTTAATTGCAATGCGGTAGCCTTTGATAGCCGCTTTCACGCCACCACCACCAGGCAATGCCACACTTTCCATCATATGAACGACGGTACGAACCAGCGGTTCAGGGAAAATACGCTCACCTGGAACAGGTGGATCAACCTTCGTTATCGACAACGGGCGATACACGCCGTAGCTGCCAATCGTTGCGTAGACACGCGCTAACTGTAACGGAGTTACCATTAGCCCGTAGCCGAAAGAGAAGGTGGCCCTCTCTATGTCAGACCACCGTTGTTTTTGCGGATATAAGCCACTGCGTTCTCCGACCAACCCCAAATTGGTCGCTTTTCCCAGTCCAAAACGTGAGTAAGTATCTACCAACGCTGAGGAGGGCATCGCTAACGCCAGTTTGGAAACCCCGACGTTACTCGACTTCTGTAGTACCCCGGTAAGGGTCAATTCGCTGTAGCGCGCCACATCTTTGATCTCATGACCATTTATGCGGTACGGCACGGTATTCAGAACGGTATTCTCACGCACTACGCCACGTTGCAGCGCTGTCATGACGACCATCGGTTTGACTGTTGAACCCGGCTCGAAAACGTCCGTAATGGTACGGTTACGCATCACATCTTTCGGGGTTCCGCTTAAATTATTTGGGTTATAGGATGGGCTGTTCGCCATCGCTAATACTTCGCCTGTGCTGACATCCACCAATACCGCGCTGCCTGATTCCGCTTTGTTGAAAGCAACCGCGTTGTTGAGTTCGCGATAAACCAGAGCCTGTAAGCGTTCATCAATGCTCAAAGCCAGGTTATGAGCAGCCTGGCTGTCGGTTGACGAGATGTCTTCAATGACGCGACCGAAACGGTCTTTACGCACAATGCGCTCGCCAGGTTGGCCAGTTAGCCATTTGTCGAAGCTTTTTTCCACGCCCTCGATACCCTGGCTATCCACGTTTGTGAAGCCAATCAGGTGAGCGGTAACTTCACCGGAAGGGTAGTAACGGCGAGATTCCTGGCGTAAGTGAATCCCAGGAAGTTTCAGTTTTTTGATGTAGTCGCCAATATCAGGGTTCACCTGGCGAGCCAGGTAAATAAAGCGACCTTTTGGATTGCTGTTAACGCGGGAAGCAAGTTGGTCGAGAGGGATTTTCAGGGCATCCGCCAATGCTTTCCAGCGATTATCAAGCGTAATACCGCCTGCATCATGTAGCTCTTTCGGATCGGCCCAAATTGCATTTACCGGCACGCTGACAGCCAGTGGGCGGCCTGCGCGGTCGCTAATCATGCCGCGAGAAGTAGAAACCTCCTGCACACGTAACGAGCGCATATCGCCCTGGCGAACGAGCATGTCCGGCGCGATGATTTGCAACCAGGCAACGCGTCCCAACAGGAAAACCAGCGCCAGCAAAATGCAACCGCAAAGCAACGCAAAACGCCAACTTACAAAGTTGGCCTGTTCTTCCTGGCGTTTCGGTTTAGGCGTTTTTGCCGCTGCTCTCATCTGTCACGCGATTCCTTATTGCTGAACTACGATGTTTTCCTGCGATGGGTCGACATGCTGCAATTGCAGCTTTTCCGTCGCGACCCGTTCCACCCGGCTATGATCACCCAGTGCGTTTTCTTCCAAAATCAGGTTGCGCCATTCGATGTCTAACGCATCACGCTCCACCACCATTTGCTCGCGCTGTGCGGTAAGCAGACGAGTGTGGTGCGCAGTGGTCACAACAAAAATGGCGGTAATGATAATGGCGGTGAACAAGATCAGTGGCATTTTCCCGTGACGCAATAAGTCACCACCAATCACTGCTGGTAGTGCATGTCGCTCGCCACTGCTTAGCTGGCCTGTCACTTTACTGAGGGTTTCTGCCACTTTGTTGATCATGCGTTCGTCCTTTCAGCGATACGCAATACCGAACTGCGCGCACGCGGGTTTTCCGCCACTTCCTCATCACCTGGCATCATTTTGCCAATTGATTTTAAATACCTGCCGCCGAGTTTATTCAACTGGGCTTCAGTCATTGGAATGCCTGCTGGAACCTGTGGTCCACGGGTGTTTTCACGCATAAAGCGCTTAACAATGCGGTCTTCCAAAGAATGGAAGCTGATTATCGACAGACGACCACCCGGCGAAAGCGTTTCAATTGAACCTTTAAGTGCCTGTTCAATCTCTTCAAGTTCACTGTTAATCCAGATACGAATCGCCTGGAAAGTACGTGTAGCAGGATGTTTGAATTTGTCTTTGACCGGCATTGCCGCAGCTACAACTGTTGCCAGTTCTTTGGTGCGGGTCATCGGCTGTTCGCGGTTACGCTCAATAATGGCGCGCGCGATACGCTTACCAAACTTCTCTTCACCGAAGGTTTTAATCACCCAGGCAATGTCAGCTTCTTCTGCATTGAGCAACCATTCTGCGGCAGATTGCCCGCGAGTCGGGTCCATACGCATATCCAACGGACCGTCACGCATAAACGAGAAACCGCGTTCGGCGTCGTCCAATTGCGGGGAAGAAACACCAAGATCCAACAGGATGCCGTCAATTTTTCCCAGCAGGTCGCGTTCGCGTGCGTACTCAGCTAATTCAGAGAAAGGCCCATGAATAATGGAGAAGCGCGGGTCGTCAATAGCTTGTGCCGCTGCAATGGCCTGTGGATCGCGATCAATAGCCAGCAATCGTCCTTCTGGTCCCAGTTGGGAAAGAATCAAACGAGAATGGCCACCGCGACCAAATGTGCCATCAATGTAGATGCCATCTTGACGAATATTCAGACCGTTCACGGCCTCATCAAGTAGCACCGAAGTATGTTTAAAATTTTCCATCATTATTTATAGTGACAAGTCCTGCAGACGGTCCGACAAGGTAGTTGTCGTAGCCTGCTCAGCGTCGATGTCTTCCTTGACCTGTTGATGCCAGGTCGTTTCATCCCACAGTTCAAACTTATTGAACTGCCCAACCAGCATCACTTCTTTGGTTAGCCCGGCGTGTTGACGCAACACTGGTGCTAGCAACAATCGCCCGGCGCTATCCATCTGACATTCACTGGCATGGCCCAGTAACAATCGCTGCACGCGACGTTCAACAGGGTTCATGCTCGACAGACGAGCTAGCTTTTGTTCAATAATTTCCCATTCGGGAAGGGTATAAAGCAGCAGGCATGGGTGATGGATGTCGATGGTACAAACCATCTGACCTTCAGAGGTTTCGACTAGCTTTTCCCGGTAACGGGTAGGTACGGCAAGCCGCCCTTTGCTGTCGAGATTGACTAATGTTGCCCCACGGAACATGCCAGCCTCACCCTTAAATTCCCCTTTCCACCACTTTGACCCACAAAATCCCACCTAAAGGAGTTTACGGAGCGGAGGAAAACCTTGTCAAGCAAGCTACAACGCTGATGGAAATAATTTTCATCTCCTAAGCGATTGATAAATGACTGGCGTGAAAAGGCGCTACATCCACGATGCAAAATTAACGTTATGAATATTTGAAAGAAAAAAGACCAATAAGCATAAATATCGTTAAATCGACTGAAAACCTGACAGGTAAAATATGAAGTGTTCAGTTTGCGACGCGGTCGGCATTTTAAGGTATTTCTCGACAGGATAACAGCGCCAGATGCAGGCGAAACGCGGGCTGGCGGGTAAGTTTGATTTACAACAGGTCGCTATTGTTTAATTATCCGGCATTTTTACATAATGCTATGTAACAAAATAATTCAAAGGCGGGAATTATATAGATTTAGAAATTAAAGGATTATCCATTACTGATGAAAAATAATTACCTTAATAATTAAGGGAAATAACACGGGAATATTCTTAATTAAGAATGGCAGCCGTAACTGCCATGTCTTGTTAGTGGCGACTTAAACTACCACGACGATATAGATTACGGCGAATACGGGTTAACCCGGCCTTCGGTTTACGCGGCTCATCAAGGCTGGCGAGCACCAACTCCAGCACACGCTCAGCGACATCGCGATGGCGCTGTGCAACAGCCAATACTGGGCATTGCAGGAAATCGAGCAGTTCATTGTCACCAAACGTAGCAATCGCCAGCTCAGACGGCAGATGGCCTTCACGGCGCAACGTTACATCCATAACACCTTGTAGCAATGCAAATGAAGTGGTGTACAAAGCCTGCGGCATCGGGTGCGTTTCAAGCCATTTCTCAAATAACTGTGCTGCAGCTTCGCGTTCGTAACTGTTGGCATATAAGAAATGCACTTCGCGCGGATCATCTTTCCAGGCCGTGCGGAACCCTTGTTCACGCAAGTAGCTGACGGAAAGCTCAGGTAATGCCCCCAGGTAAAGAACTGTTTCGGCAGGGAAAGTACGTAATTCACTGGCCAGCATCTCCGCGTCTTCTTGATCCGCGCCCACTACGCTGATGAAGTTTTCGCGATCTAATGCTCTATCAAGCGCGATGATTGGGAAAGGATCATGTGCCCAACGCTGATAGAAAGGGTGTTCCGGCGGCAATGAAGTTGAAACGATGATTGCATCCACCTGGCGTTGTAACAGATGTTCAACGCAGCGCATTTCGTTATCGGGCTGATCTTCAGAACACGCAATCAGCAGTTGATACCCACGCTGACGTGCTTGTCGCTCCAGATAGTTCGCGATACGCGTATAGCTGGTGTTCTCAAGGTCTGGAATAACTAATCCGATAGAACGCGTACGGCCAGCACGTAAACCCGCGGCCACCGCATTCGGGTGGTAGTTATGTTCGCGTACAACCGCCATTACTTTCTCAACGGTCTTATCGCTGACGCGATACTGCTTTGCCTTACCGTTGATGACGTAGCTCGCCGTGGTGCGCGAAACTCCAGCCAGGCGCGCGATTTCATCCAATTTCACAGTAGCCCCTTATTTAGGATTTCCATAACCATACCCTGGTCATGGTTTCATTTTTATCATCTAAGCGCAGAATAATACCTCGGGCAACCGCTTTTGCTGGCAGTTGTTGCGTAATTTGCAAAAAAAAACCCGGCACAGGTTACCGGGTTGCATTTCAGATGTCTTTCAAAGCTAACGCATGATCTTATCGCCGCGTGAAACACCCACAATACCCGAGCGCGCCACCTCAACAATTTTTGCCACTTCACGGATGGTATTGAGGAATGCGTCTAGTTTGTCACTGGTTCCTGCTAACTGAACCGTATAGAGCGTTGGCGTGACATCGATGATTTGCCCACGGAAGATTTCCGCGTTGCGCTTCACTTCTTCACGCCCATAACCACTCGCCTGCACTTTAACCAGCATGATTTCACGTTCAACATGTGCGCCCTGCCCGAGCTCACTGACCCGCAAAACATCCACCAGTTTGTGGAGTTGCTTTTCTATTTGCTCAAGCACTTTCTCGTCACCGACTGTTTGGATAGTCATTCGAGAAAGTGTGGGATCGTCAGTTGGCGCGACCGTCAGGCTCTCAATGTTGTAGCCACGTTGAGCGAACAAGCCAATAACGCGGGACAGCGCCCCGGACTCGTTTTCGAGTAATACAGATAATATCCGGCGCATGATCAGGTTCTCTCCGTTTTACTTAGCCACATCTCATCCATACCACCGCCGCGGATCTGCATCGGATACACATGCTCAGTGCCATCAACTGCGACATCAACAAATACCAGACGCTGGTTACGAACGGCTTCCAGAGCTTCAATCAACTTGCTCTCAAGCTCTTGCGGAGTGTCAATATTTATCCCAACGTGGCCGTAGGCTTCCGCAACACGCACAAAGTTAGGCAAAGACTCCATATAAGATTGGGAGTGACGACCAGAGTAAATCATATCCTGCCACTGCTTCACCATGCCGAGATAACGATTGTTAAGGTTAAGCACCAACACCGGCAATCCGTATTGCAAAGCAGTAGAAAGCTCCTGAATATTCATCTGAATACTGCCATCACCTGTCACGCAAATAACCGTTTCTTCCGGCAATGCGAGCTTAACGCCTAACGCAGCTGGCAGACCAAATCCCATCGTGCCCAGACCACCGGAGTTTATCCAGCGGCGGGGTTTATCAAAGGTGTAATAGAGGGCAGCAAACATTTGGTGCTGACCGACATCAGACGTCACGTACGCCTCGCCCTGGGTCAGACGATAGATAGCTTCAATTACCGCCTGCGGCTTAATTTTATCGCTGGTGCGATCAAATTCGAGGCACTGACGCGCGCGCCATTGCTCAATCTGCTGCCACCAGTCACGGATGTCATCGCATGATTGCTGAGTATCTTCTTGCGCCAATAGTTCCAGCATTTGCTGCAGAACCTGACGTGCGTCACCCACAATTGGAATGTCCGCGCCAACGGTTTTAGAAATGGAGGTTGGGTCGATATCAATATGCAACACAGTCGCATTCGGGCAGTACTTCGCCAGATTATTGGTTGTTCGGTCATCAAAGCGCACACCAACACCGAAAATAACGTCGGAGTTATGCATCACCATGTTTGCTTCGTAAGTGCCATGCATTCCCAGCATACCGAGCGCCTGGCGATGGGTACCAGGAAATGCTCCCAACCCCATTAACGAAGAGACGACCGGAATATTCAGTTTCTGGGCGAGTTCACGCAATTCGTCATGACAAGCAGAAGTAATCGCCCCGCCGCCGACATACATTACCGGTTTTTTTGCCGCCAGCAACGTTTGCAGCGCACGTTTAATCTGCCCTTTGTGGCCCTGCGTTGTCGGATTGTAAGAACGCATACTCACTGATTCAGGGTAGCTGTACGGCAGTTTATTTGCCGGGCTCATAATATCTTTCGGCAAATCCACAACGACGGGCCCTGGACGCCCACTCGCCGCAAGCCAGAAGGCTTTTTTGATGATGCCCGGAATATCTTCAGTTCGTTTGACTAAAAAGCTGTGTTTCACAACCGGGCGAGAAATTCCCACCATGTCGCATTCCTGAAATGCATCATAACCAATGAGGGATGTCGCCACCTGGCCGGACAGCACCACCATCGGGATTGAATCCATATAAGCTGTAGCAATACCGGTAATTGCGTTTGTCGCCCCCGGCCCTGAAGTCACAAGAACGACACCAACTTCACCTGTTGCACGTGCAAGGCCATCAGCCATATGCACTGCCGCTTGTTCATGGCGCACCAGCACATGATCAATGCCGCCAATAGTATGAAGCGCATCATAAATATCGAGAACGGCGCCTCCTGGATAACCGAATACATGTTTAACGCCCTGATCAATAAGCGATCGGACGACCATCTCGGCTCCTGACAACATCTCCATGGTTTGCCTCCCGGCTTGCGTGTTTGACCGACTGCAGAAATCATTTCGGCTTAGTCGTTGAGGCAGGTTGTTGCGCCCTGCATATGTCTTTTTATTTTTGATAGTCCGCCTAACATAACCGTTGAAAATCAGGCAATCAATTGCCAATCTTCAAGCAACAAAAGAGGGTTTCCGTACGAACACTACAAAACCCTGATCTGGTGGAGTTAAGCTCTGAGCATACGCAAACATTATGATTGAAAATGTTATGAAAAGTAGTTTTGCAGGTTAAATCTAATTAAGGCTGGATTTATTGAGCTTTCCGGAATGAAAACTTAAAAACAATTACAGCGTAAAATACCAATAAAAAGATAAAAAGAAGAATAACCGGATCCTTTTCACGATCCGGCTCACTCGAGATAAGATTATGAACCTATTTGCTACATACAGACGTGAGTAGCTTTTCCATCCACTGATGTCCTTTATCGCGCCCGGCAGCCTCGTGCCATGATAAATAGCAAGTCGATACGTTATCTTTGAGCGGCAAGGTGTATGTTTGCAATTGAAGTGAATCAGCAAACTCTTCAGCTAACCAGCGCGGTGCAATGGTTACCAGTTGCGTTTGAGACACAACATTTAAAACACTTGTCATCGCCATTCCTTGATAGGCAACGCAGGCTTGTTTTTCCGGGGTTTGATACCATTGCGCACTAAATGAAGCAAAACGCTCCAGCGACACGACAGCATGCTTTTCTTTATAAACGTCTTCTTCAGTCACTGGTTTTATTAAACGTGGGTGTTTCTTACTGGCCACCAATACCATTTCATCTTCAAACAGCGGAATACAAGTGAACTCAGGACGTCGGAAATCAGTATAACTAATAACAAACTCTGTCTCCTGATATCGCAATTGATGTTCAATATCTTTATTTAACGCTGATTTAAAGAGTAACTGAATACCCGGAGCAAAACGCTTCATATTATTAAAGATGAGTGATGTTAACAAATTGTCTAGCGGACTACTGACGCAGATGTTAAATACCCTTTCGCTACTGCTCGGTTCGAAACCGGCACCAGGCAGTTCATTTTGCACCAACTGCAATGCCTGACGCACAGAACCAAAGAGTTGGAAGGCGCGTGCTGTAGGTTGTATGCCGCGACCATAGCGAACAAAGAGCTCATCGTTAAACATAACTTTTAGACGGGCGACCGAATTACTTACTGCGGGTTGAGACATCCCTAAGGATTCAGCCGCGCGGGTAATATTCTGCATCTGCATAACAGCATCAAATACAGTTAATAAATTTAAATCAACAGAACGCAGGTGAGGTTTAAAGCCATCATTGGCGACCGGTTGTTCTACATGATTATCAGACATGAATAACTCCACTAAGAATCCGCTTCCTTTTTCGCAGATTAACACTGCGAGTTGCCCCTAATATCATTTGCCAAACAGAACATGCTGATCATTGCGCCAGGAAACATCATTGAAAATATTAAAAATATAAAGTTTTAAAAAATGTTCTCTAACGCACCAACACGACCTCAGCGACTGACAAGCCTAGTAAAACAGGATAAGTCCTATATGTTTTTTATTTTTGTCAGTTGATTACTGGTTCGTGCTCATCAAATCACAAAATGACTCTCCGTACAATAATTCACCCAGTGAATAATATATTAAGTACAGATAACATTTTGCATTCGGACACAAACGTATTAACAATAAAAAAACAATAAAGGAAGATGATAAATTCCTAAAATTGAATGAAAAAGGTAATTATTTAATCAAAATCATAGTTGTGATGAATGATATCAGTGCCAAATATATTATTTTAAATTATTACAAATGATTTCAATTATGCAAAAAGAGGTAAGTAATCCTTTTTCATATCTTTTAGATATATTATGAAACTCTCTTACCTCAGAATAAATAACTAACGAGCTCTCTCCCTTACTGGCACTAAATCCGTGTCTGATAGAATCGCGTGTTGACACAGCCAGGCAGATCAAGTACCAATAAATGCATAACGACATTCACATGGGGCTTGAAACATGATTCGCAGCGACCGCCTACCAGGACTACTACTAAACGCAACTTCATTGCGCGGTAGACTGGTGGGCGACATCAAGCGTTGATTCAAGCCATCAGACAGAAAAAACCCGCGCCACTGCGCGGGTTTTTTTATGCTCGTAGCAACGGCCCCAAAGACGAGAAAGGACCACAATATGAGCCAACAAGTCATAATTTTCGATACCACTTTACGTGATGGTGAGCAGGCATTACAGGCAAGTCTGAGTGTAAAAGAGAAGCTGCAAATCGCGATGGCACTGGAACGCATGGGTGTTGACGTGATGGAAGTAGGCTTCCCGGTTTCCTCTCCTGGCGACTTTGAATCTGTGCAAACCATCGCCCGCAATATCAAAAACAGTCGTGTTTGTGGTCTCGCTCGTTGTGTGGATAAAGATATTGATGTTGCTGCTGAAGCGTTGAAAATTGCCGAAGCGTTTCGTATTCATGTGTTCCTGGCCACCTCAACCATGCACATCGAAACTAAATTGCGTAGCACCTTTGATGATGTCTTAGCCCGCGCAGTCAATTCCGTAAAACGTGCCCGTAACTACACCGACGACGTCGAATTCTCTTGTGAAGACGCCGGCCGTACGCCAATCGACAACCTGTGCCGTATCGTAGAAGCTGCAATCGGTGCCGGTGCAACAACTATCAACATCCCTGACACTGTGGGTTACACCACGCCAGTACAATTTGGCGGCATCATTCAAACCCTGTACAACCGTGTTCCAAACATCGATAAGGCAATTATCTCCGTTCACTGCCACGACGACTTAGGTATGGCGACCGGCAACTCCATCGCGGCAATTCAGGCAGGTGCTCGTCAGGTTGAAGGCACATTGAACGGTATCGGTGAACGCGCCGGTAATACCGCACTGGAAGAAGTCATTATGGCTATCAAAGTGCGCAGCCAAATGTTGGGCGTACATACCAACATCAATCATCATGAAATCTACCGCACCAGCCAGATTGTCAGCCAGCTGTGCAACATGCCAATCCCAGCGAACAAAGCCGTTGTCGGTTCGAACGCTTTCGCACACTCCTCCGGTATCCACCAGGATGGCGTGCTGAAAAACCGCGAAAACTACGAAATCATGACGCCAGAAACCATCGGTCTGAATCAGGTACAGCTGAACCTGACTTCTCGCTCCGGTCGCGCCGCTGTGAAACACCGTATGGAAGAGATGGGCTATAAAGAAGCTGATTACAACCTGGATTCTTTGTACGACGCCTTCCTGAAACTGGCCGACAAAAAAGGTCAGGTCTTTGATTACGATTTGGAAGCGCTGGCGTTCATCGACAAGCAACAAGAAGAACCAGAACATTTCAGCATGGAATATTTCAACGTGCAGTCTGGTTCAAGCGTGATTTCTACTGCTTCCGTCCAGTTACATTGTGGTGAAGAAACACATTCAGAAGCGGCCACGGGTAACGGCCCGGTCGATGCGGTTTACCAGGCGATTAATCGCATCACAAATTACGATGTTGAGCTGGTGAAATACCAGTTATCTGCGAAAGGCCAGGGTAAAGATGCGTTAGGTCAGGTAGATATCGTTGTAACCCATAAAGGCCGTCGCTTCCATGGTGTAGGCCTGGCGACCGATATCGTGGAATCATCAGCAAAAGCAATGATTAACGTACTGAACAACATCTGGCGCGCGGGCATCGTCGAAAAAGAATTGCAACGCAAAGCTCATAATAAAGAAAATAATCAGGAAACCGTGTGACATGTCAAAAACTCATCATATAGCAGTATTGCCGGGTGACGGCATTGGCCCAGAAGTTATGGCTCAGGCGCTGAAAGTGCTGGATGCAGTTCGTACGCGCTTCGATATGCGCATTACCACCAGTCAGTACGACGTGGGTGGGATTGCCATCGACCGTCACGGCAATCCATTGCCACCGGTTACCATAGAAGGCTGCGAGCAGGCTGATGCCATTCTGTTTGGTTCTGTGGGCGGTCCAAAATGGGAACACTTGCCTCCGGCCCAACAACCTGAGCGTGGTGCTTTGCTGCCATTGCGTAAGCACTTTAAATTATTCAGCAACCTGCGCCCTGCCCGGCTTTATCAAGGTCTGGAAGAGTTTTGCCCGCTGCGTGCTGACATCGCCGCTAACGGTTTCGACATCTTGTGCGTACGCGAATTGACGGGCGGTATCTACTTTGGCCAACCAAAAGGCCGTGAAGGTTCCGGCATGCACGAAAAAGCGTTTGATACCGAAGTGTATTACCGCTTCGAGATCGAACGTATCGCACGTATTGCCTTCGAATCAGCTCGCAAACGTCGCAATAAAGTGACATCGATTGATAAAGCCAACGTGCTGCAAACCTCTGTTATGTGGCGTGAAATCGTCGGTGAAATCGCTAAAGAATACCCGGACGTTGAGCTGTCACACATGTACATCGACAACGCCACTATGCAGCTGATTAAAGACCCATCCCAGTTCGATGTGCTGCTGTGCTCTAACCTGTTTGGCGACATTCTGTCTGACGAATGTGCAATGATCACCGGCTCTATGGGCATGCTGCCTTCCGCAAGCCTGAATGAACAAGGTTTTGGTCTGTACGAACCTGCTGGCGGCTCCGCTCCGGATATCGCAGGTAAGAATATTGCTAACCCTATTGCGCAGATTCTGTCTCTGGCTTTGTTACTGCGCTACAGCCTGGATGCTGACGAGGCCGCTCAGGCCATTGAAAACGCAATCAATCTCGCGCTCGAAGAAGGTTTCCGTACCGGGGATCTGGCTCGAGCGGGCAACGCAATCAGCACCGACGAAATGGGCGATACCATTGCTCGTTTTGTGGCTCAGGGGAAATAATCATGGCGAAGACGTTATATCAGAAATTGTACGATGCCCACGTCGTGTACGAAGCAGTGGATGAAACGCCACTGCTGTATATCGATCGCCATCTGGTTCATGAAGTCACCTCTCCACAGGCATTTGATGGCTTACGGGCGCATAATCGCCCAGTGCGCCAGCCGGGCAAAACGTTTGCCACTATGGACCACAACGTTTCTACGCAGACTAAAGACATCAACGCTTCCGGAGAAATGGCCCGCATTCAGATGCAGGAATTGATGAAAAACTGCAAAGAATTCGGCGTTGAGCTGTATGACCTGAACCACCCATTCCAGGGGATCGTCCACGTAATGGGCCCTGAGCAAGGCATTACCTTGCCTGGCATGACCATTGTTTGTGGTGATTCCCACACCGCGACCCATGGCGCATTCGGTGCACTGGCATTTGGTATCGGCACTTCTGAAGTGGAACATGTTCTGGCGACGCAAACGCTGAAACAGGGTCGTGCCAGAACCATGAAGATTGAAGTCACCGGCACCGCTGCCGCTGGCATTACAGCCAAAGATATCGTGCTGGCAATTATCGGTAAAACCGGCAGCGCTGGCGGCACCGGCCACGTTGTGGAATTCTGCGGCAGCGCCATTCAGGCACTGAGCATGGAAGGCCGCATGACACTGTGCAACATGGCAATTGAAATGGGTGCCAAAGCCGGCATCGTTGCACCAGACGAAACAACATTTAACTATGTTAAAGGCCGTCTGCACGCTCCGAAAGAGGCCGACTGGGACAACGCCGTTGCATACTGGAAGAGCTTTAGCACCGATGAAGGCGCTAAATTCGATACCGTTGTGACACTGGATGCAGCTGAAATTGCACCTCAAGTGACCTGGGGTACGAATCCAGGCCAGGTTATTTCCGTTACCGAAAATATACCGAATCCCGAATCCTTCGCCGACCCGGTAGAACGTGCGTCTGCTGAAAAAGCGCTGGCCTACATGGGCCTGAAACCAGGCATTCCATTGACCGAAGTCGCTATCGACAAAGTGTTTATCGGCTCATGCACCAACTCACGCATTGAAGATTTACGTGCTGCGGCAGAAATTGCCAAAGGCCGTAAAGTCGCTCCGGGTGTGCAGGCATTAGTCGTTCCGGGTTCAGGCCCAGTAAAGGCGCAGGCAGAAGCTGAAGGTCTGGATAAGATTTTCATCGAAGCTGGCTTTGAATGGCGCTTGCCGGGCTGCTCTATGTGCCTGGCGATGAACAATGATCGCCTGGAACCGGGTGAACGTTGTGCCTCTACCAGCAACCGCAACTTCGAAGGCCGCCAGGGCCGCGGTGGCCGCACGCATCTGGTTAGCCCGGCAATGGCAGCGGCAGCCGCTGTATCCGGTCACTTTGCTGACATCCGCACGTTGAAATAAGGGAAACACCATGGCAGAGAAATTTATCCAACATACCGGCCTGGTCGTTCCGCTGGATGCCGCAAACGTTGATACCGACGCAATCATTCCAAAGCAGTTTTTGCAGAAGGTAACGCGCACAGGTTTTGGCGCACATTTGTTTAACGACTGGCGTTTTCTGGATGATGCGGGTCAGCAACCCAACCCAGAATTTGTGCTGAACTTCCCTGAGTTTAAAGGTGCCTCTATTTTGCTGGCGCGTGAAAACTTCGGCTGCGGTTCTTCTCGCGAGCACGCACCGTGGGCATTAACCGATTACGGTTTTAAAGTGGTTATCGCACCAAGCTTTGCAGATATCTTCTACGGCAACTCATTCAACAACCAGTTATTGCCAGTTACGTTAAGCGAAGTTGAGGTGAATGAACTATTCACGTTGGTCGCGGCAAATCCGGGTATTACGTTCGTTGTTGACCTGGAAGCGCAAACGGTGATTGCAGGCGAGAAAAGCTATTCGTTTAATATCGATACTTTCCGCCGCCACTGCATGTTAGAAGGGCTCGATAGCATCGGTCTGACGCTGCAACACGAAGGTTCCATCTCTGCTTACGAGCAGAAACAGCCAATGTTTATGCGTTAATTATCGAGGCGGGTGATTCACAACATCACCCGCCATTTTGATTACTTCAGCGTTTCAACCAGCCCTTTTCTCTGGCCTTCCAGCGTCACGACTTTGCTGCATACGTCGCGGCCAAATTGTTCGAAATCTTGTTGCTGATTTTTCCACTCGTTCTGAATTGCAGTCTGTAATCCACCAAGGCTACCCAGCACGTTTTGCAGCGGATTACCGCCACCTTTCAGCACAGCTTTAGCACCCATTTCGTTGATACTATCCTGCAAGATGCCACCCATTGCTTGATTCACCAGTTGCTGCCCATCGGCACGCACTTGATCAATCGCTTTGTAGTGGAAGGTTAAGCCATCCTGACGCGTTTCAATGATGCGGTTCATCTGCTCTTTAAGCTGTGCGTCGAGTTTAGTCAGACGCCCGCGCATATTGCTGCTCTCACCGGCTTCCTGAGCGATGATTTTATCCAGCGCAACGCGCCCTTTTTCAACACGGGACAATGCGCCGTTGTTAATCCACGGGAGATCGCTACGCAACGCTTTCTGATAGTTCACCGCCAATTGGCGTTGCGTTGCGTTTAAAGTCTGTGGCTTGCCGTTAAATTGCAGGCTGCCATCCGGGGCAATAACCAGATTGCCATTTTCGCCAACAACCTGAACGGTTTGCGGGCTGATTACCACGTCATCGCGAGGCGTGACACTGCATTTATAGTCGGCCTGCGCCTGCATCGCGGTAAGCAGAAGAACGCCCATCAGAGCCTTACGAATCATAGTTACTCCTGAACTTCTAAAAATTTAAGAAAAAAAAGGCCGGTTTTCACCGACCTGTTCATTCTGCATATACCCAAAAGATTTCGAGTTGTAAGAAGGCAGCAAACGAGTGAATCCCGATGAGCTTACTTGAGTAAATGACTCGGGTGAACGAGAGCAGCTAACGCACATACAACTTGAAAGATTAGGGTATATATCAATCCCACCAGACATCAAACAGATCGCTAGTGCGAACGTCTTCAGCCTTGTGGTCTTCAAGCCATTTACGCACCAGAGCCTGATGCTCTTCGGTGCATTTGCCGATTTCCTGCAGGCAGATTAAGCCTTCCCAGGAAAGGTGGCCGCCGCCATCAAAAGCCAGACCGTTGGTGTCGATCGCTTCAACAATAAACGCATCAACAATTTTATCGATTTGTTCTTCGGAGGTGCCTTCCGGGAAACGCCATGCAACTGAGAACCCAACTTCCTGGAATTCTTCGATGTGCATTTTCTTACGCAAACGACGGCTACGATTAATTGCCATTACTTTACCCTCTCGAACATTAAGTCCCATACGCCGTGACCAAGACGATGGCCACGTTGTTCAAATTTGGTCACCGGACGTGAATCCGGGCGCGGTACGTAGTCGTTACTCTCTGACTGGTTTTTATAACCATCAATAGAGGACATCACTTCGAGCATATGTTCCGCATAAGGTTCCCAGTCGGTCGCCATATGGAACACGCCACCCAGTTTCAGTTTGCTTTTTACAAGTTCTGCAAATGGCACCTGAACGATACGGCGTTTATTATGACGCGCTTTGTGCCACGGATCAGGGAAAAATAGCTGAACCATGTTCAAAGAATTGTCAGGAACCATTTTTTGCAGCACTTCAACTGCGTCGTGACACATTACACGCAGGTTTTCGACACCTTCTTCATGTGCCGTCGCAAGGCATGCACCCACGCCTGGTGAGTGAACTTCTATGCCCAAAAAGTTCTGTTGCGGATTTGCCTTCGCCATAGCGACAAGCGAAGTTCCCATACCAAAACCAATTTCCAGCGTTACAGGCGCTTCGCGGCCAAACAGAGCGGCGAAATCGACAGTCGCGGTTTCATATTCAACGCCCATCACCGGCCAGTAGTTTTCCAATGCGAACTCCTGCCCTTTGGTCAGGCGGCCCTGGCGGCGCACAAAACTACGAATCCGGCGCATTGCGCGGCCTTCTTCATTAAATTCCGGTGAGATGACGTCATTTTTCATGGTTTCAGGCTTTGAGTTAGTGTTTGGGAAACGGGCATTATCCAAAGTTAATGATGAGAAGCAAGCACCAGAAAGTTCCGGTTTACAGCATGGAGTCGTCTGTGCTGGAATCAGCCCCCTAATTCACACATTTATCGGATGGCCTGGCAATAATGACACAAGCGCCGCAATTCTCTCGCCAGGTTCTGGACTGGTACCAAAAATACGGGCGCAAAACTCTGCCATGGCAACTCGAAAAAACGCCTTATAAAGTATGGCTGTCTGAAGTGATGTTGCAACAAACTCAGGTTGCCACAGTCATTCCTTACTTTGAACGCTTTATGGCACGCTTCCCGACCGTCACCGACCTTGCCAACGCTCCGCTTGATGAAGTGCTACATCTGTGGACTGGTCTGGGTTATTACGCCCGCGCCCGCAATCTACATAAAGCCGCGCAAAGGGTGGCAAACCTGCACGGGGGAGTCTTCCCGCAAACGTTTGAAGAAGTCGCAGCACTTCCTGGCGTTGGGCGCTCTACTGCGGGTGCGGTTCTTTCACTTTCTCTCGATAAACATTTTCCTATTCTCGATGGCAACGTAAAGCGCGTGCTCGCACGCTGTTACGCCATTGGCGGCTGGCCGGGTAAAAAAGACGTTGAGAAAAAGTTGTGGGATATCAGCGAACAAGTCACACCTGCGAAAGGTGTGGGCCAATTTAACCAGGCCATGATGGATCTTGGGGCGATGGTCTGCACGCGTTCAAAACCGAAATGCGAGCTTTGCCCGCTAAATAATATTTGTGTGGCTTATGCCAATAACAGTTGGGCCAGCTATCCAGGTAAAAAACCGAAGGTGACGTTGCCAGAACGCACCGGCTATTTCCTGATGATGCAGCACCAGCAAAGTATCCTGCTTGCCCAACGCCCGGCAGTTGGCCTGTGGGGCGGTTTGTACTGCTTCCCACAGTTTACGACCGAGGACGAGCTGCTCAACTGGCTGGCAGAACGCCAGATCCCTGCGGATAATCTGACGCAGTTAACCGCCTTCCGCCATACATTCAGCCACTTCCATTTGGATATCGTCCCAATGTGGCTACCGGTGCTTTCATTTAGCGGGTGCATGGATGAAGGAACCGCTCTCTGGTATAACTTAGCGCAGCCACCGTCCGTAGGACTGGCCGCCCCTGTAGAGCGTCTATTACAGCAATTACACGCCGAGCCGGTGGTACTTAAACCCGTCCGAGCCGTTGAAGAGGAATAATGATGAGCAGAACTATTTTTTGTACTTACCTGCAACGTGACGCAGAAGGCCAGGATTTCCAACTGTATCCAGGTGAGCTCGGCAAACGTATTTATAACGAAATATCTAAAGAAGCCTGGGCGTTGTGGCAGGCCAAACAAACCATGCTGATTAACGAACGCAAAATGAGCATGATGAACCCAGAGCATCGCAAAGAACTGGAAGCTGAAATGGTCAATTTCCTGTTCGAAGGCAAAGAAGTCCACATCGAAGGCTACACGCCGCCAGAAAAATAAAAATACAGGGGCCTACGGCCCTTATGCAAACTACATCAAGCACAACGCATACACGGAACGATGAAAAAATTTCTCGCGCTAGCTCTGGTTGTCCCGTTGCTCATCTCATGTTCGAGCAAAAAAGAAGACGCCTATAACGAGGCTTTTGTTAAGGACACCAATGGTTTCGATATTTTGATGGGGCAATTTGCTCATAACATCGAAAATATCTGGGGCATGAAGGAAGTGTTGATTGCTGGTCCAAAAGACTACGTAAAATATACCGACCAATACCTGACCCGTAGCCATATCAACTTTGACGACGGTACGATTACCATTGAAACCATTGCTGGCACCGAGCCTGCGGCCCACTTGCGCCAGGCGATCATCACCACATTGCTAATGGGTGACGATCCCGGTTCAATCGATCTTTATTCCGATGCTAATGATGTGCTGATTTCCAAACAACCGTTCCTGTATGGCCAGGTTGTTGATAACACAGGGCAGCCGATTCGCTGGGAAGGCCGCGCGTCGAAATTTGCTGATTATCTGCTGCAAACTCGCATGAAAAGCCGCAGCACCGGGCTTAAAATTGTTTATAGCGTGACGATTAACCTGGTGCCAAACCACCTTGATAAACGTGCGCATAAATATATCGGTATGGTGCGCAAAGCGTCGAAAAAATACGGTGTCGATGAATCGCTGATTCTGGCAATCATGCAGACTGAATCAAGCTTTAACCCGTATGCAGTTAGCCATGCAGACGCACTCGGCTTGATGCAGGTTGTGCAGCACAGCGCCGGGGTTGATGTCTTTAAATCTCAAGGCAAATGGGGCAAACCAAGCCGCAGCTATTTGTTTGATCCAGAAAGTAATATCGACACTGGCACCGCCTATCTGGCAATCTTGCAAAATAGCTATTTGAGCGGGATTGATAACCCGACGTCACGTCGTTACGCAATGATAACGGCTTATAACGGCGGTGCAGGTAGCGTATTGCGCGTGTTCCACAGCGATAAAAACCGTGCATTCAATATCATTAATAGCATGGCTCCGGGGGACGTGTACCAGACCCTGACCACACGCCACCCTTCTGCGGAATCACGTAATTATCTCTACAAAGTGAATACCGCACAGAAGAGTTATCGCCGACGTTAACCCCTCAGTTTTTGCCTCTCCCGCCAGCCGTATTTAAGGCGAGAGAGGCAATATCCCACCTGTTTTCTTCACTTTTACTCGAAAAAATGCAATCGCCATCACTATTCTCGAATGCAACCCGAGGATGTTTTCATTTATTTGGTGAATGTAGCAAAAATAACTTCGCGGCACTGCTAATGTTACGATCACAACATATCCAAGCAGATATGTTAGAAATTTAACATTCGAAGTCAAATCCTGTGAGGAAATCTAGATGAACCTTAAGCTGCAGCTAAAAATACTTTCGTTTCTGCAGTTCTGCCTGTGGGGAAGTTGGCTGACCACGCTCGGATCCTATATGTTCGTTACCCTGAAATTTGATGGTGCAGCCATCGGTGCGGTGTACAGCTCATTAGGTATTGCCGCGGTATTTATGCCAACGCTGCTCGGGATTATTGCGGACAAATGGATCAGCGCACGTTGGCTCTACGCAGGCTGTCATCTGGTAGGTGCCATCACCTTGTATTTCGCCGCACAAGTCACTTCACCAAGTGCCATGTTTGTCGTGATTTTGCTGAACTCGCTTGCCTATATGCCAACGCTTGGGTTGGTGAACACGATTTCTTACTATCGCCTGCAATCTGCGGGAATGGATATCGTCAGCGACTTCCCACCTATCCGTATCTGGGGAACCATTGGCTTTATTTTCGCCATGTGGGGCGTGAGTTTCTCAGGCTTTGAATTGAGCCACATGCAGCTTTATATCGGTGCCGCATTGTCACTGGTATTAGCCTTGTTCACGCTAACATTGGCGCCGATTCCAGTCGCCAACGCGCAGAAGAACCAAAGCTGGACTTCAATGTTAGGGCTGGATGCGTTCGCGCTGTTCAAAAATAAGCGCATGGCAATTTTCTTTATCTTCTCCATGCTGTTAGGTGCCGAGCTGCAAATTACCAATATGTTTGGTAATACCTTCCTGCACAGTTTTGATAAAGATCCTTTATTTGCCAGCAGCTTTATTGTTGAACATGCTTCAGTGCTGATGTCTATTTCGCAGATTTCTGAGACCGTTTTCATCCTGACGATTCCGTTCTTCCTGATTCGCTATGGCATCAAGAATGTGATGCTTATCAGTATTGTTGCGTGGATGCTGCGCTTTGGTTTGTTCGCCTTTGGCGACCCATCACCAATGGGCACCGTGTTACTGGTATTGTCGATGATCGTCTACGGTTGCGCTTTCGATTTCTTCAACATTTCAGGTTCTGTGTTCGTTGAAAAAGAAGTGAAACCAGAGATTCGCGCCAGTGCGCAGGGCATGTTCCTGATGATGACGAACGGTTTCGGTTGCATCATCGGTGGGATAGTGAGCGGCAAAGTCGTGGAACAATTCACCATCGAAGGGATCACTGACTGGCGAAGCGTATGGCTGATTTTCGCGGCCTACTCGCTGGTGCTGGCCTTTGCCTTCATCGCGCTCTTCAAATATAAACATGTCAGAACACCAGCGGTTATCCAACCAACCGCCTGATGACCAGCGTTCCCCGCGTCTGTTCAGAAACGGGGAACGTTTTTTTACGCCTTAACCATATATCCGTAAAGCCGCTTAATCCCGTCAGCATCCGTTTCGCTATAAACACCCTGTAATTCCGGCGAGAAGCCCGGCAGCATGTTCACGCCTTCCTCGAGTGCAAGGAAATAACGTAGTGCAGCACTTCCCCAGACTTCTCCAGGTACCACACACAATACCCCCGGCGGATACGGCAGAGCACCTTCAGCAGCAATACGCCCTTCTGACTGGCTCAAACGCACCAGTTCAACGTTGCCACGAATAAACTCACTGTGAGCATCCTGCGGGTTCATTGCAACTACAGGCAGGCTCGCTTTACGGAACATCGCTTTTTGCAGATCCTTCACTTCGAAGCTGACATAAAGGTCATGCATTTCCTGGCAAAGCTGACGCAGTGTGTAGCCTTTGTAGCGCTGTGAATACTTCTGATAGATAGTCGGCAGGACATCCACCAGCGGCGTATCATCTTCAATATGCTGTTCAAATTGCGCCAGCATCGCCACCAGATGAGCCATCTTCGCGGTGCTTTCAGCAGGCGTGAGCAAGAAAAGAATCGAGTTAAGATCCGATTTCTCAGGAACAATACCGTTTTCACGCAGGTAATTTGCGAGGATCGCCGCAGGCACACCAAATTCGGTGTACTGCCCGGTTTGCGGATCAATACCTGGTGTAGTCAGCAGCAGCTTGCAAGGATCTACAAAGTACTCATCTTGCGCATACCCTTCAAAACCGTGCCATTTTTCGTCAGGCTCAAAGCTAAAGAAACGGCGTTCTTGGGCGATGATCGAGGTGGGATGATCCTGCCATGGCCTGCCCGAAATCACAGGCGGGATAAACGGTCTGATCATCTTGCAGTTAGCAATGATCGCTTTTCGCGCTTCAATTCCTTGTGCAACGCACTCTGCCCAAAGGCGGCGGCCACTTTCCCCTTCATGGATCTTCGCATTCACGTCGAGTGCGGCAAATAATGGATAGAACGGGCTGGTCGATGCGTGCAGCATAAACGCATTGTTTAACCGCTTATGCGGACAAAAACGTGCCTGCCCGCGAAGATGGTTATCTTTTTTATGGATCTGAGACGTTTGCGAGAAGCCCGCTTGCTGCTTGTGAACAGATTGAGTAACAAAAACTCCCGGATCATTTTCATTAAGATCCAACAACAATGGCGAGCAGTCAGCCATCATCGGGATGAATTGCTCATAACCGACCCATGCAGAATCAAACAGAATGTAATCGCAAAGATGGCCAATGTTATCCACCACCTGACGGGCGTTATAAACTGTGCCGTCGTAAGTACCAAGTTGGATAATTGCCAGGCGGAATGGGCGTTGTTCTTGCGCCCTTTCAGGTGCAACTTCGGTAATTAATTCGCGGAGGTATTTTTCATCAAAGCAATGGGCATCAATGCCGCCAATAAAACCAAATGGATTACGAGCTGCCTCAAGATAAACCGGTGTTGCCCCCGCCTGAATTAACGCGCCGTGATGGTTAGATTTATGGTTGTTACGGTCGAACAACACCAGGTCGCCTCGAGTCAGCAGCGCATTCGTAACGACCTTGTTCGCTGCTGACGTGCCGTTTAAAACGAAGTAGGTTTTATCTGCGTTAAACACTTTGGCGGCAAACTTCTGCGCATGTTTTGCTGAACCTTCGTGAATTAACAAATCGCCCAGCTTGACGTCGGCGTTGCACATATCTGCGCGAAACAGATTCTCACCGAAGAAGTCATAAAACTGACGCCCTGCCGGATGCTTCTTGAAAAACTCGCCGTGCTGATGGCCTGGACAAGCAAACGTACTGTTTTCCATCGCGACATATTTAGTCAGCGTATCGAAAAACGGCGGTAACAAGCTATCTTCATACTCCGTCGCAGCAGCCTCCAGCTCCAGATAATCCTGCGCTTTACCCGTGATCACCCCGGTAAAAGCAGCCTGTTCATCCGGCTGGGTTTCTGAAACTAAAAAGACCGGAAGATTAAACCCTGTGCGTTTAAGCAACGTAAGAATACCGCTACGGCTGTCTGCCGCAGAAAGGACAACGGCGGCGATGTTTGTAAAATCAGTGCTATCAAGCGTGACAACTTCACGATGTGTTTCTAGTGTGGCAATCACATCGAGGCTTGCGGCAATTTTCAAAGATTTCATATGCACAAATCCCAGAGTTCAAGGATGAGTGAGTGCCTGGTGGCACGGCAAAGGGAGCATTCCCCGGCGAATGTGTCTTGATGGTCTAATGGATGATACCCACTCTAACCGCCAGACATCAGTAAAACCAGGCATCGCCTAATTTTACTGATGTCCTGCAATAAGCGTGTGTTGCCCTCACCGCATGGTGAGCAAGGGTCTTCGGATGACAGCAGAGAGGTGAACGAGCGTTATCGAGAGATGTCGGTGAACATTGACTGTGAACATCAATAAACGCCCCGTTACGAAGTGTGAAATTTTGCGCAATCATGGCACCTTCTTCCCAAGGGTTCAAGACAGGGTTGCCGCCTGGAGCACATTATTCATGCAAACGCACGACTTAATCGTACAAACTCGTTGACGTCAAAC
>DASXXQ010000008.1:0-3600 GCA_036502985.1 Buttiauxella sp. | reverse complement strand
TTGCGACGGATTTTCACGAACACCAACAGTGGGTTGATGATAAGCGCCACACCGAACATACAGCCAACCAAAACCAGCAGCAGTTGTCCGTAGCCCCACAGCGTTTCAAAGCCAGTTGTTGCAAGCGTTGACGCCACCAGACCAAAAATACCGATTGGTGCAAAGCGAATGACCACTCTAACGATAAAAGTCACTGCGTTAGAGACATCGTTAATCAGATTTTTAGTGCTTTCGTTACCATGGCGCAGAGCAAAGCCCAGGCCCACGGCCCACACCAGAATGCCGATGTAGTTAGCGTTAAGCAGCGCATTGATTGGGTTAGAAACCATGCTCAGCAGCAGGCCGCGCAGAACTTCCACAATGCCGGACGGCGGCGTGATATCTGTCGCGCCAGCCACCAGGTGCAGCGTGGAAGGGAACAGGAAACTGACCACGACCGCGGTAAGTGCCGCAGTGAATGTGCCCAGAAGATAAAGCACCAGAATAGGGCGAATACTGGTTTTCTGGCCGTGTTGATGGTTAGCAATCGACGCCATCACCAGCATCAGAACCAGCACCGGAGCGACAGCTTTCAGCGCTCCGACGAATAATGTACCGAGCAACCCGACGGCAATTGCCGCTGGTTTTGAAATTGCTGCAAGTGCAATACCAAGCACCAGGCCTACCAAAATCTGTTTTACCAGACTGCCTTGTGCCAGGCGTTGAAAAATACCCGGGGATTGTGTAGCCATAAATAACCTTCCTGTGTTGTATGTCGTCCCATCCGGCATTTGTACTCTGAGGTACTTACTTGACCGGATGTAAAGAAATGTGTTTGCCTGGTCGAGTATAAGGAAATGTCGCAGGCTAGTAAGTAGTAATCACTGATTATTTCGGTGCAAGCTAGGTTTTATAACTAAATATTAACAAATTTGTGACATTAGCAGCACTTCGTACAGATGGATCTACAAAAAGAAAACCCCGCCAGAGACGGGGTTAGAGAAGCTTTTTTGTAGGTCGGATTAGCGTAGCGACACCCGACAAAAAAACATTACTTCGCGAGTTTTTTCTGATCGTTACGGTAGTTCACAATAGCGTTGATGATAAGCGTCAGTGCCAGAATACCACCTACCACACCCAGCGAAATCGCGATTGGGATATGGTAGAAATCGACAATCATCATCTTCACGCCGATAAATACCAGAATGATCGACAGGCCGTACTTCAGCATTGAGAAGCGCTCTGCAACACCTGCCAACAGGAAGTACATTGCACGCAATCCCAGGATTGCGAACAGATTCGACGTCAGCACGATGAACGGGTCAGTTGTCACCGCGAAGATAGCCGGAATACTGTCGACCGCGAAAATTACGTCGCTCAGTTCAACCAGGATCAGTACCAGCAGCAACGGTGTTGCGAACAACACGCCGTTTTTACGAATAAAGAAGTGCTCGCCTTCTATTTTATCCGTCATGCGCAGGTGACTCCGAATCCAGCGCACCAGCGGTTTATCGCCGATACCCCCTTCATCTTCCTTCGCCAGCGCCATCTTGATACCCGTGAAGAGTAAGAAGGCACCGAAGACATACAGCAACCATTCGAACTGGGAAATCAACCAGCTACCGGCAAAGATCATAATGGTACGGAGTACGATCGCGCCCAATACGCCGTAGACCAACACGCGCCGCTGCAACGCTGCCGGGACTGCGAAATAGCTGAACAGCATCAACCAGACAAAGACGTTATCCACCGCCAGCGCTTTTTCAATCAGATAGCCGGTGAGGAAGGCGAGTGCTTGTGTATCCGCTACTTCACGGCCAGATGTTCCGGTGAGATACCACCAGAATGCTGCGTTAAACAGCAACGAAAGCGAAACCCAGACCAGGGACCAGGCGGCCGCCTGCTTCATGGACATGGTGTGCGAGCCTTTACGTCCCTGAAGCAGGAGGTCGATAGCCAGCATGATGACGACCACAACGGCAAAACCGCCCCACAGTAATGGAGTGCCGACACTATTCATAAAAATTATTCCTTCAAAAACAAAAACGGCCAACGTCGGAAGACGCCAGCCGCTAATGCTTGCAATAGGGATCTCGCCTTCCGGCAAGGTCTCACTTACAACGTATAAAACGTTGCCCGGCAACCGGGTGCTTTAGTCGCACCGTAATGACGATTAACCGGCAATGAAGTTACTCCCCTTTGCGGGCGGGAAATTATTACATTCCACACATTTCGTCAACATTTCGCTTTTTGTTTTACACAGCTTTACGCCGTATATCACGCAGGGGAATGTGTCGACACGTCATCCGCCGGGAATTTCACACCCGTTTGGGCGCGGATTTCCGTACTCAGCGCCGCAGTTGAACGCGACGTGGCTAAACCTGGATGATTCACTTCGTTGTCGGTGACTAGACGAGCAAAAACTTCGGCTTCATAAAGCATAGTATTGATATGCTGCGGCAGCGTCAGATCTTGTGGTTTACCACCACGTGGAATAAAGGTAATGCGCTGGCATTCTGAAATTTTCTCGATAACCAGTGAACCCGCTTCGCCCTGGATTTCGCTTGGGATCACTGAATCACTCACTTTGGAGTGCAGCAGATTCACATCGAAATCACCGTAATTCATCTGCACTGAACCGTGCGCATCAACCCCACTTTCCAGAAGACTGGCGGTGGCATGAACCGAATACGGTTCGCCCCACAGTGCAACCGCCGTGGCGAGTGTGTAAAAACCAATATCCATAATCGAGCCGTTAGAGAACGCCGGATTAAAGGTATTTGGATTCTCGCCATCCAGATAACGCTGATAACGCGACGAATACTGGCAATAGTTGAGTAGCACTTTGCGGATCTTACCCACTTTGGGCAACGCCTGTTGCAGCGCAATAAAATTCGGCAAGCTGGCGGTTTTAAACGCTTCGAACAACACCACCTGGTTTTCACGCGCACAGGCAATTGCCGCTTCCACTTCACGCACATTAGATGCTAGCGGCTTCTCGCAAATCACATGTTTTTTATGGCTGAGGAACAGCAGTGTTTGCGGGGAGTGCAGGGAATTCGGGCTGGCGATGTAAATTGCATCGAACGCATCGCTTTTTGCCATCGCATTCAAATCGGTAAATAGATGCTCCACCGGATAGTCGCTGGCGAAGGTTTGCGCTTGTTCAAGTGAACGGGAGTAGACCGCGGTGAGTTTAAATTTGCCACTTTCGTGAGCAGCATCGACGAACTGACGGGTGATCCAGTTAGTTCCAATAACAGCGAGGCGTATCATAAACGGGTGCTATCTCCGAAGGGGATTATCCTTGAAAGACTATCATGATGTTCAGGGAAAACCAGTGTTGGGTGCCGCAGATTTGAGGTGCTCAGATGAGATAGATCACTGCCATATCAACTCTATATGTACAATAAAGCGATAATGCGTTTGTTTTTTCAGCACTTAGCACGCAAAAGGTAGAATGGGGCTTGCAAGGCGGCGTGTGGCAGGTATAATCCCCAACGTTTTCCGCATACCTCTTCGTGCCGAAGTGGCGAAATCGGTAGACGCAGTTGATTCAAAATCAACCGTTGAAAGACGTGCCGGTTCGAGTCCGGCCTTCGGCACCAAATAGTACAAAAT
>DASXXQ010000007.1:0-18399 GCA_036502985.1 Buttiauxella sp. | reverse complement strand
ATACTGTTTAGACACAAGCCAAAAGACAGGGAGCATTGATGAAAATTATTCTATGGGCAGTTCTGATTATCTTTATTATTGGCTTACTGGTCGTTACCGGCGTGTTCAAAATGATTTTCTGATGACTGTGGGTGCCACTCTGGTGGTGCCCCTTTTTATTTCCACTTCCCCACTGTAAGTAAGCCCCCACGGCCACTCACTCCGCGTTCAATGCTGCCTGTTTTCGTATTCTTATGCCTCAATGGCCTGCTTTGGTCGACAACAAAATGAATCGTCAGCTCTGAGCCACAAAAATCTCAATGTCGTTTCCTTTTGTCTCCAGGAAGTCAGTTCAGCTTGCGGGCAGTATTGGTGAAGCATTATTATCACTCCAATTGATTGGAGAAATAATGACTATCAAAGAAAGTGATTTCCGCAAAATCGATCTTAACTTGTTGATTGCTTTTGCCGTGTTGTTTCGCGAGCAAAGCGTTTCGCTGGCGGCAGATAAACTGCATTTAGGCCAGCCGGCTGTAAGTGGTTCACTCGCACGTCTGCGAGAAATGTTTGATGACCCGCTCTTTATTCGCAGCGGGCACCGCATGCAACCCACCGCCCGTGCAACAGAATTGCATACCGAACTGATGCCGCTGCTTGAGCAATTGCAAAGTGCGTTGTTTCAACAGGCAGAGTTCAACCCCGTCAGCGCAAAAGTGACCGTCACCATTGGCATGACCGATTGGATGGAAATGTGGCTAATGCCGCGCCTGGTTCCTGCGTTAGCTAAACACGCACCAGGTGTGCGCCTGAACGTGGTCGCAAGCGATCCGTTTACTGATGCACAGCGCCTGGAAGGGGGTGAACTGGATATGGCAATCAGTGTGGCAAATCTGTCTGCCCGCTGGATGGAACGCGAATTGCTGGCGCAGATGGAGTTTGTCGCGCTCTGGCATCCGTCGCAATTACAGCTCGAAGCACCTCTGTGCGCTGAAATTTATGCCGCGCAACAGCATGTACAGGTGAGTTACCGTGAAGCCACCAGCAGCCATATCGACACGCTGTTAGCCAGGCAAGGTTTGAAGCGTGAGATAAGCTATACCACACCGCATTTTTCGGCCTTGCCGGGTTTGTTAAGCATGATGCCTGCGCTTGCAACAGTGCCGCAGGGGCTTTGCGAGAACTGGCAGCAGGTTTGGGGTTTAGAGAGCAGCCCAGTCCCGCTGGACGTCGCTCCGTTTGAAGTGGCATTACTGTGGCATCAGCGCCACAACAGTGATGCGGCGCTGATGTGGGTTCGGGGGTTTATTAAGCGTTTGTTGGCGTAGATCGTTTCAAACTCTGACCATGGGTCGCAATCACTTCTTTATACCAGTTGAAGCTTTTCTTACGCGAACGCGCAAGCGTTCCGTTGCCCTGGTCATCGCGATCGACATAGATAAAGCCGTAGCGTTTAGAAAGCTCGGCTTTTGATGCGCTCACCAGGTCAATCGGCCCCCAGCAGGTGTAGCCCAGCACCTCGACACCATCTTCAATCGCTTCACCCACCTGCACTAAGTGATCGTTGAGATAGCTGATACGGTAATCATCCTGCACCGTGCCATCAGCCTCGAGTTTATCCTTGGCACCTAAACCGTTTTCAACAATAAACAGCGGCTTTTGATAACGATCCCACAGCATATTGAGCAAAATACGCAGGCCAACAGGGTCAATTTGCCAACCCCATTCGGAACTCGCCAGATGCGGGTTCGGCACCATATTTAAAATATTGCCGCGCGCTTTTTCATTCAGTGCTTCATCAGATGTGACGCAACCTGTCATGTAATAGCTAAACGAGATGAAATCGATTGTCGTTTTCAGCGCTTTACGATCGCTGTCTGAGATTTCCAGCTTAATGTCGTTGTCACGGAAATAACGCAGCATATAGCCTGGATATTCTCCACGGCACTGCACATCGCCAAAGAACAACCAGTTACGGTTTTCCTGCATCGTTTCCAGCACATCTTCCGGTTTGCAGCTCAACGGATACACCAGACCGCCCAGCAGCATATTCCCGATACGCGCATCGGGAATGATTTCATGGCAGGCTTTTACTGCCAGCGCACTGGCAACCAACTGATGGTGAATCGCCTGATAAATTTCCGCTTTGCTGCTGTCTTCAGAAAGCCCGACACCGGTCATTGGCGCGTGCAGAGACATGTTGATTTCGTTAAATGTCAGCCACAGTTTCACTTTATTTTTAAAACGTGTGAAAACGCTGCGCGCATAACGCTCAAAGAAAGTGATGACTTCACGGTTGCCCCAGCCGCCGTAATTTTTAACCAGCCCCCACGGCATTTCGTAGTGAGACAGCGTCACCATTGGCGTGATGTTATGTTTTGCCAGTTCGTCAAACAGACGGTCGTAATAAGCGAGGCCCGCTTCATTTGGTTGAGTTTCATCGCCTTGTGGGAAGATACGCGTCCAGGCAATGGACACTCGCAGACAGCTAAACCCCATTTCTGCGAACAGCGCGATGTCTTCCGGATAGCGGTGATAAAAATCTATCGCCACGTCTTTAAGACCGAAATCACCCGGTTTGCGTTCCACGACATCACCAAACACACCTTGGGGTTGAACGTCAGAGGTTGAAATCCCCTTTCCGTCTTCCTGCCAGGCGCCTTCAACCTGATTGGCGGCAATCGCACCGCCCCACAGAAACGTCTCAGGAAATGCTTTCATCTACTTCTCCTTTGTTTAGCGGCTTACCGTCAGGAACGGCATACCTGATTCAATTAAATGGTCATTTGTTTTGCGCTGAACAGCGGTGTATTCGTCACTATTACTGATAATTATCGGCGTGGCTAAATCGTAGCCCGCATCCAGAATGGCCTGACGGTCGAACTCAATCAGCAAATCGCCTGGTTTAATTTTGTCACCCACTTTCACATGAGCAGTGAAGTGCTGGCCATCCAACTTCACCGTATCAATCCCAATATGAATCAACACTTCAATACCGTTATCGCTGAGCAAACCAATGGCATGGCGCGTCTGGAATAATGAAGCCACTTCGCCGTGAAACGGTGCGATTACCTTTCCGGTAAGTGGAATAATCGCCGCCCCCTCCCCCAGCAAACCGCTGGCAAACGTGGCGTCCGGCACCTGATTCATTGCCAGAACCGTTCCGCTCATTGGTGCGAGAATGTTGTTTTCGCTTACTTCAATGCTCACCGGTGTATCGGTTTCACTGCGCGGTAACCCTGCAATGCAGGTCAAGACACATGCCACCACCAGCGCCAGAACCGTTCCGATAATCGCGCCCCACACGCTGGCATCCATTCCACCTGGTGGGATCATTTGCGCGATGGTAAAGACATTAGCAAAACCAAATGAATAGACGTGGCTGTGGCTAAACCCAACAATCGCGCCGCCAATCGCCCCGGCTATGCAACCGAAAATAAATGGGCGGCGGTTAGGCAGCGTGACGCCATAAACCGCAGGCTCAGTGATACCAAAGATCCCGGCACTGACTGCCGATCCTGCCAGCATTTTCAGACGTGTATCGCGAGTACGCAGGAACACTCCCAGACACGCGCCTACCTGCCCCATGATTGCCGGAAGCAAAAGCGGCAACAGCGTGTCGTGTCCAAATACCGAAAGATTATTAATCATCAGCGGTACCATGCCCCAATGCAGGCCAAAGATGACGCACACCTGCCAGATTGCCCCCATCACGGCACCCGCAAGCCATGGCGCAAAGGCATAAATCGCTTCATATCCGTGGGCCAACAGCTGGCTCAGCCAGGTTGCCGCCGGGCCAATCAGCAAAAAGGTAAGCGGTACGGTAATCGCCAGGCAAAACAATGGGGTAAAGAAATTACGCACCGCAGAAGGGAGTAACTTGTTGCTGTGCTTTTCTACCCAGCAACTCACCCATGCAGCAAAGATAATCGGGATAACCGATGAGCTGTAGTTGATAAAAGTAATCGGTATGCCGAGGAAGTGTTCGGTTAGCGCCCCTGCCTGGCTGCTGGCATCCAACGCCTGCATCACCACCGGATGGGTTAACGCCCCGCCAATCGCCATGGTAACAAACGGGTTACCACCGAATTTTTTACCGGCGGTGTAACCAAGAACGAGAGGGAAGAAGTAAAACAGGGAATCACTCGCCGCAAACCAGAGTTTATACGTTCCGGTATCGGTCGTAAGCCAGCCGAAAACCACCGCGACTGCCAATAAACCTTTGAGGATACCGGACGCCGCCATTACCCCAATAAACGGAGTGAATACCGCCGAAACGATATCAATCAAGCGGCCGAGCAGACTGACTTTATCACCGGCCTCATGCGCGGGTGAGTGACTCTCGTCAGTGATTCCAGCCTCAGTACACACCGCGTTGTAGACATCGTGAACGTGATTGCCGATAACAACCTGGAACTGCCCGCCGCTTTCCACCACCATAATCACGCCGTGATTCTTTTTGAGCGCTTCTGCGTTTGCCTGTTTCTGGTTTTTTAACTTAAAGCGCAGTCGTGTGGCACAGTGAACCAGGCTTGCAATATTCTCTCGCCCACCGACATGGGTCAGAATATCTCTTGCAACGTCTTGATATCCCATCTTCTTTCCTTTCACCTTTCGGTATATGTGTCTGAGTAAAAATCAAAAAAAAACCTGAGACCGACGTCCCGTTAAGGAAGCCCGTACTCAGGTTTTGCCTGCCGAAGCAGTAACAATCCGTTTTTTTATCGCCCGCCTTTCGACGCGCTATTTTTAAGCCTTGCGGCTCTCTTTACGCACTCGCTCAATGTGAATAGCGAGGAACATAATTTCTTCAGTGGTTAATTCGCGCTGATATTCAGCCACCAGATGACGATTGATTTTTTCCGCACAACGCCAGGCCTGCGGATAATTATCTTTCACCGCCGCATGCAGCGTTGCATCATCGTCTGCCACCACGTCGCGGCTCAGCATACGTTGGGCGAAAAATTTCAGATGCGTAACAAAACGCTGATAACTCAAGCTCTCTTCGTCATATTCAAGCCGTAACTGGTACTTCACGATATGCAGAATTTCCTGCATCACGCGGGTGACATGCATCACTTCCGGCATTTCACTGTTCAACTGTGCGGTGACAAGATGCAGCGCGATAAAACCCGCTTCATCTTCTGCCAGCTGCACATTCAAACGTTTTTCAATAAGCACCAATGCTTCCTGGCCGAGCAAAAACTCTTTGGGATAAAGGCGTTTAATTTCCCACAGCAGCACGTTGCGAATCGCGACGCCCTTTTTTTGCCTCTCGATAGCAAAATGGCAGTGGTCAGTCAGCGTGATGTAGAGGCTTTCTTGCAACTTGCCCAGGCGCTGACGCGATTGCTCAATAATACGGTCGCAAGTGGTCATCACTTCCAGAGGGATTTGGCTCAGTAACTCGCCTAAACGCGCCACCAGTTCGTCACTTTTCAGGGCAAAAACCTTTTCGATTTTGTCCCCCGCAAGCACGTCACCTACCTGTTTCTGGAAACCGAGGCCGCGCCCCATCACCACTTGCTCACGTCCTTGTTCGTCCAGAATCACCACTACGTTGTTATTGAGTATCTTGGCGATCTTCATCAGTACTCCAGAAACAAAAAAACCTGACTTCTGACCGGGGCCAGATAATCAGGTTTTGCCTGCATACGCAGTGACAATCCAATTCGACAAATCTACCAGCTTCGCTTTTCTCCACAACCAGCCGGTCGAAAAACCGTGATGCAGATCGCTTTAAGAAATTCAATGCAGCTACAGCCGCTGAATCGCCAGTGCAATGTCTTTTGAGGTTTTCAGGGTACGGATTTCGCTAAAAACCGCGGTTGCTTCAACGAATTCTTTGCGCAAATACCCCAGCCACTGCTTGATGCGCGCAACGTGATACATACCGGTATCACCCTGTTTTTCTAGCTGGCTGTACTTTTGTAGCAGTTTTATAACATCCGGCCACGGCATACGCGGTTCGTTGTATTTAATCACACGGCTTAAATTGGGGACGTTAAGTGCGCCACGGCCAATCATTACAGAATCACAGCCCGTTGCCGCCATGCAATCCTGAGCACTTTGCCAGTCCCAGATTTCACCGTTGGCAATCACTGGAATCGACAACCGCTTACGTATTTCACCAATCGCCGCCCAGTTAATACGCTCGGCTTTGTAGCCATCTTCTTTCGTACGCCCGTGAACCACAAGCTCGGTGGCACCCGCTTGTTGCACCGCGTCCGCTATTTCAAACTGGCGCGCATCGCTGTCCCAACCGAGGCGAATTTTAACAGTAACGGGTAAATGCGCAGGCACCGCTTCACGCATGGCTTTTGCGCCACGGTAAATCAGGTCAGGGTCTTTCAGTAATGTGGCGCCGCCGCCGCTGCCGTTCACCAGTTTGGATGGGCAACCACAGTTCAGATCAACGCCCCAGGAGCCAAGTTCCACAGCGCGGGCGGCATTTTCAGCCAGCCATTGCGGATATTGCCCAAGCAATTGGATGCGAACTAACGTTCCGGATGAGGTGCGGCTTGCGTGATGAAGTTCAGGGCAAAGTTTATGGAAGGATTTTACCGGCAAAAGCTGGTCAACCACGCGCAGAAATTCGGTGATACACAAGTCGTAGTCGTTGACCTCGGTCAGCAATTCCCTGACCAGTGAGTCGAGAACCCCTTCCATTGGTGCCAGTAGCACGCGCATAACGTTACCCGATAAAAAAAGAGGCGCTATGTTAGCGCCTCTGATTGAGTTGGCAAAGCCTTAGTTAGATGCAGCAGGCTTACGCGGTGGACGACGACGTCCGTTTGCGCCAGCCGGTTTTGCAGCACCGTCACCGTGTGGTTTACCTGAACGGCGCGGTGCGCCGCTGCGGTCTGATGGTGCGCTGCTGCCATTGCCACCACGACGTTGACCCTGGCCTTGACCGCCGCCGTTTCCACGACCGCCGCCACGCTGCTGCTGGCGACCGTTAACAATCGGTTCAGCAGGAATTGATGGGTCAACTTCGTAGCCAGGCAATGCCATACGCGGAACTTCGCGTTTGAGCAGACGTTCAATGTCACGCAGCAGTTTGTGTTCATCAACACAAACTAAAGACAGCGCTTCACCGGTTGCCGCCGCACGGCCAGTACGGCCAATACGGTGTACGTAATCTTCCGGTACGTTTGGCAGTTCGTAGTTCACTACGTGTGGTAATTCTTCGATATCAAGGCCACGCGCCGCGATGTCCGTTGCTACCAGCACACGAATGCCGCCGCTTTTGAAATCAGCCAATGCACGAGTACGCGCGCCCTGGCTCTTGTTTCCGTGGATAGCCGCTGCGGTAATACCGTCTTTACCCAGTTGTTCAGCCAGGTGGTTCGCACCATGCTTAGTACGGGTAAATACCAGCACTTGCTGCCAGTTACCTTCGCCGATCATCTGCGACAGCAGTTCTCTTTTACGTTTCTTATCAACGAAATGAACGTGCTGCGTCACTTGCTCAGAAGCGGTATTACGACGTGCGACTGACACTTCTTCCGGGTTATGCAGCAGTTTTTCTGCCAGCCCTTTAATTTCATCAGAGAAGGTCGCAGAGAACAGCAAGTTCTGGCGACGCGCAGGCAGTTTTGCCAGTACGCGACGAATATCGTGGATAAAGCCCATGTCCAGCATGCGGTCGGCTTCATCCAGTACCAGGATTTCAACCTGGTCGAGTTTCACGGCGTTCTGGTGTTCCAGATCCAGCAAACGGCCAGGCGTTGCCACCAGCACATCCACACCGCTGCGCAGTTTCATCATCTGCGGGTTAATGCTCACGCCGCCAAATACCACCAGCGAACGGATGTCCAAATATTTGCTGTAATCACTGACGTTTTCACCAATCTGCGCTGCCAGCTCGCGGGTTGGCGTCAGAATAAGTGCACGCACAGGACGACGGCCTTTCACATGTGGCTCTTTATCGACCAGGCGCTGCAACAGCGGTAGGGTAAAGCCTGCGGTTTTGCCGGTGCCTGTTTGGGCACTGGCCATCAGGTCGCGGCCCGCTAAAACTACCGGGATCGCCTGACGTTGAATAGGGGTAGGCTCACGATAGCCCTGCTCTTCCACTGCACGCAGAATATCGGCGTTTAAGCCGAGAGAATCAAAAGACATAGGTACTCCAGAATCGCCCTGACCGCGAGGTGCGGTGTAGTTTCCAGGGGTTCGTATGACGCCAGTCATTCTGGCGCAAGAGAGGGGCACAAACCACGGTGCCGTAAGCCGCGCAGTGTAACAGGTTTTGTGACTTTGCGCACAAATTCTCTTTTTGGGTGCATTAACCAGATAAATGTTTGGCACTGGACAGAAGAATTCATCGAGCCTACTCTTAATCAATCGATTGATTAACTTTTTAAGAGGTCGGTATGAACGCTACGCCGACGCCTGCGACCTCCCGCGGTGAGCAGGCAAAAAACACGCTAATTTCCGCCGCTATCGCGCAGTTTGGTGAGTACGGTTTAAACGCCACCACGCGCGATATTGCTGCGCTTGCCGGGCAGAATATTGCGGCCATCACCTATTACTTCGGCTCAAAAGAAGAGCTTTATATGGCATCCGCACAATGGATTGCCGATTTTATCACCCACAATTTCAAGCATCATGTGGAAAGCGCCGAAGCTATTCTCAGCCAGCAACCATCTGATAAAGCGCAGGTCCGCGAACTTATTCACACCGCATGCGACCACTTGATAATCCTGCTGACCGCCGACGAAACACTCAATCTCAGCAAGTTTATCTCCCGCGAACAGCTGTCGCCTACTGCGGCTTATCAATTGATTCACAAACAAGTGATTGCACCGATGCATGCGCATCTCACAAGCCTTGTGGGCTGCTATACCGATCGTCGTCCGGATGACACTGAAACCATTCTTCATACCCACGCACTGCTCGGGCAGGTGCTGGCTTTTCGTCTGGGACGAGAAACCATCCTGCTTCGCGCCGGGTGGTCAGCGTTCGATAAGGACAACGTGAAACAAATCAGCGATGTGGTACACAGCCATATCGATTTCATTTTGCAGGGGTTATCAATGGAACGAGGAAAAACCAGCAATGAAAAGTAAAAAGCCGATAGTGATCGTGGCGATTGTCGCGCTCATAGCCGCGGGACTGGCTGGATGGATGTGGTACAAAAGCCAGCAAGATCATGGACTGACGCTGTACGGCAACGTAGATATTCGCACCGTCAATTTGAGCTTCCGCGTTGGTGGGCGCCTTGCAGCCTTGCAGGTGGATGAGGGCGACACCATCAAAGCAGGTGAAACGCTCGGCGAATTGGACCAGGGCCCCTATCAAAACGCCCTGCTCCAGGCGCAGGCAAACGTGGCGGCATCACAGGCTAAATTTGACCTGATCATTGCCGGTTACCGTGACGAAGAAATCGCGCAGGCCGCAGCACAAGTCAATCAGGCCCAGGCAGCCTTTGATTACGCGCAGAACTTTTATCAACGCCAGCAAGGCTTATGGGCGAGACGTGTTATTTCAGCCAACGACCTGGAAAACGCGCGTTCATCAAGCGACCAGGCCAAAGCCACACTGAAAGCCGCGCAAGATAAATTAAGCCAGTACCGTACAGGTAACCGCCCGCAAGAAATTGCTCAGGCACAGGCAGCTCTGCAACAAGCTAAAGCCCAGCTCGCTCAGGCTCAGTTAGATTTACAAGACACCACGCTGATTGCACCTTCCGACGGCACTTTACTCACCCGCGCCGTTGAGCCCGGTACGATGTTAAGCGCCGGAAGCACGGTACTGACCGTTTCACTGACTCGCCCAGTTTGGGTACGCGCTTACGTTAATGAAGTCAGCCTGGATCAAGCGAAACCGGGTACAGAGCTGCTGGTTTACACCGATGGCCGTCCGGATAAGCCTTATCACGGCAAAATTGGCTTTGTCTCCCCTACCGCAGAATTCACGCCGAAAACCGTCGAGACGCCTGACTTACGAACCGATTTGGTATACCGCCTGCGCATCATCATTACCGATGCCGACGACGCACTGCGCCAGGGCATGCCAGTGACCGTGAAATTCAACAGCGAGAAAACACATGAGTAGCCAGGACGGTATCATTGCCCTGCAAGGATTGATGAAACAGTTTCCAGGCCAGGAAAAACCTGCCGTTGCGAGTCTGAATTGTGAAATTCGCACCGGGGCGGTTACCGGTCTGGTCGGCCCGGATGGTGCAGGCAAGACCACTCTCATGCGTATGCTGGCAGGCCTGCTCAAGCCAACCGAAGGAACCGCAAGTGTTATCGGGCTTGATCCCGTGGAAGATGACCGGGCATTGCATGCTGTCCTGGGGTACATGCCGCAAAAGTTTGGCTTGTATGAAGATTTAACGGTGATGGAGAACCTGAATCTGTACGCTGATTTACGCAGCGTGACCGGACCTGAACGTGAAGCCACGTTTAAGCGGCTTCTGGAGTTTACCGCGCTGGGCCCGTTTACCGGGCGCCTTGCCGGTAAGCTTTCTGGTGGGATGAAACAAAAGCTCGGCCTGGCATGCACTCTGGTCGGCCAGCCAAAAGTTTTGCTGCTTGATGAACCCGGCGTCGGTGTTGACCCCATTTCTCGCCGCGAACTGTGGCAAATGGTGCATGAACTTGCCGGGGATGGCATGTTGATTTTATGGAGCACCTCGTATCTCGACGAAGCCGAGCAGTGCCGCGACGTGCTGTTGATGAACGAGGGTGAGTTGTTATATCACGGCGCACCGAAAGAGCTGACTCAGCAAATGGCTGGGCGCTCGCTGCTGGTAAGCCATCATGAAGAAAATAACCGCAAGCTACTGCAACGGGCGCTCAAATTGCCGCAGGTCAGTGATGGCGTGATTCAGGGGCGCTCGGTTCGTCTGATTCTCGCGAAAGATTCGTCCATTGAAAAACTCACTCAGGCGCTCGATGTGCCCCAAGAAAACATCTCGCAAACCGAACCGCGTTTTGAGGATGCGTTCATCGACCTGCTTGGCGGTGCGGCAACACACGAATCCCCGCTGGGTAAAATTCTGCATACCGTGGAAGGCAGCCCTGGCGAAACGGTGATTAAAGCCGAGGAACTCACCAAAAAATTCGGTGATTTCGCCGCAACGGATCACGTCGACTTCACCGTACAACGCGGTGAAATTTTCGGTCTGCTAGGGCCAAACGGCGCAGGAAAATCCACCACGTTTAAGATGATGTGCGGCTTACTGGTCCCCACCTCGGGCAAAGCGCTGGTATTAGATATGGACTTAAAAACCAGTTCAGGAAAGGCGCGCCAGCATCTGGGTTATATGGCGCAGAAGTTTTCGCTGTACGGCAACCTGACCGTCGCGCAGAACCTGCGGTTTTTCTCGGGCGTATATGGCCTGCGCGGCAAAGCGCAGGACGAGAAAATTAACCGCATGAGCGAAGCCTTTAACCTGCAACCAATTATGAACAGCTCAACCGATGCGCTGCCGCTCGGGTTCAAACAGCGCCTGGCGCTGGCCTGTTCACTGATGCATGAACCGGACATCTTGTTTCTTGATGAGCCAACGTCGGGAGTCGACCCGATTACCCGCCGTGAATTTTGGCTGCACATCAATAGCATGGTGGAAAAAGGGGTGACCGTCATGGTGACCACGCATTTTATGGATGAAGCAGAATACTGCGACCGCATCGGGCTGGTTTATCGTGGCAAATTGATAGCCAGCGGCACGCCGGACGCGCTTAAAGAACAAGCCGCTAACCATGAGCAAACTGACCCTACCATGGAGCAGGCATTTATTACGCTTATCCATCAATGGGATAAGGAGCACGAACATGAGCGAGCATAACCAGGCAGTTTCCTGGCGACGCGTTCGCGCCTTGTGTGTGAAAGAAACACGCCAGATTGTGCGCGACCCGAGTAGCTGGCTGATTGCGGTACTGATCCCGCTGTTGCTGCTGTTTATTTTTGGCTATGGCATCAACCTCGATTCCAGCCGTTTGCGCGTCGGGGTTTTGCTTGAACAACAAAGCGAAGAGGCGCTGGACTTCGCGCACACCATTACCGCCTCGCCCTATATCGATCCGACGATAAGCGACAATCGCCAGCATCTGATTCAGCTGATGCAGGCTGGAAAAATCCGCGGCCTGGTGGTTATCCCGCCTGACTTTGCGCAAAACATGGCGCGAGCCGGTAACACCGCACCAGTGCAAGTCATCACCGATGGCAGTGAGCCCAATACCGCCAACTTCGTGCAAGGTTATATGGAGGGGATTTGGCAAATCTGGCAACAACAGCGGGCAGCAGATCGCGGCGAAAAGTTTGAACCATTAATTGATGTGCAACTGCGCTACTGGTTTAACCCGGCAGCTATCAGCCAGCATTTTATTATTCCAGGTGCTGTGACCATCATCATGACGGTGATTGGCGCAATCCTCACCTCGCTTGTCGTCGCGCGTGAATGGGAGCGGGGCACCATGGAAGCCCTGCTCTCAACGCAGGTCACGCGCACCGAACTGCTGTTGTGCAAACTGCTGCCCTATTACGTGCTGGGTATGCTGGCGATGCTGCTGTGTATGCTGGTTTCGGTGTTTATTCTCGGCGTGCCCTATCGAGGTTCGCTGCTGATTTTATTCTTCATCACCAGCCTGTTTTTGCTCAGCACGCTCGGTATGGGATTGCTGATTTCCACGATTACTCGCAACCAGTTTAATGCCGCACAAGTGGCGTTAAACGCCGCATTTCTGCCATCAATTATGCTGTCGGGTTTTATCTTCCAGATTGATAGCATGCCGGCAATTATCCGCGCGGTAACTTATATCATTCCGGCGCGTTACTTCGTCAGCACGCTGCAAAGCCTGTTTTTGGCGGGGAACATTACAACCGTGTTAGTCATCAACGTGTTGTTTTTAATTGGCTCGGCGGTGATGTTTATCGGCCTGACGGCACTTAAAACCAAACGTCGTCTTGATTAAGGGAAGGCTATGTTTTATCGACTCTGGACACTGATTCGCAAAGAGCTGCAATCCCTGCTGCGCGAACCCCAAACGCGCGCGATATTGATTCTGCCCGTTGTTATACAGGTAGTATTGTTCCCGTTCGCCGCCACGCTTGAAGTGACCAACGCCACCATTGCGGTTTATAACGAGGATAACGGCAGCCATTCCGTTGAACTCACCCAGCGTTTTGCTCGCGCCAAAGCGTTTAGCCATGTGTTGCTGCTGAAAAGCCCGCAGGAAATTCAGCCGACTATCGACAACCAAAAAGCGCTGCTGTTGATTCGCTTCCCGGCCAATTTCTCGCGCGACATCGCAAGCCAGCAGCAGGCAAAACTGCAAATCATTCTGGATGGGCGTAACTCCAACAGCGCCCAAATAGCGGCAAATTACCTGCAACAGATTGTGAAGAATTACCAACAGGAACTGGTATCCGGGCAGCCGAAGCCGAACAACAGCGAACTGGTGGTGCGCAACTGGTATAACCCGAATCTGGATTACAAATGGTTTGTGGTGCCGTCGCTGATAGCGATGATTACCACCATAGGCGTGATGATCGTGACTTCCCTTTCCGTCGCCCGTGAACGTGAGCAAGGCACACTCGATCAACTCCTGGTTTCCCCACTGGCGACGTGGCAAATATTCGTCGGCAAGGCCGTACCTGCACAAATTGTGGCTATCGGCCAGGCAACCATTGTGCTGGGCGTGGGGATTTGGGGATACCACATTCCGTTTTCCGGCTCGCTGCTGCTGTTCTACTTCACGATGCTGATTTACGGTTTATCGCTGGTGGGATTTGGTTTATTGATTTCCTCACTCTGTTCTACACAGCAGCAAGCGTTTATTGGAGTGTTCGTTTTCATGATGCCCGCCATTTTACTTTCGGGCTACGTATCGCCCGTAGAGAACATGCCGGTATGGCTGCAAAATTTGACGTGGGTTAACCCGATTCGGCATTTCACCGATATCACCAAGCAAATTTACTTGAAGAACGCGAGTTTTGACATTGTTTGGGGAAGTGTGTGGCCTCTATTGGTCATAGCGGCCACAACGGGTTCAGCGGCGTACTGGATGTTTCGGCGTAAAATTGCCTGAGGATTTATCTTTGGCAAGCAGCGAATAAATAATCGGGCCTGCAATCATTGCAAGCCCGGCACCTGCCAGGACAAATTTGTTTTCGACAACGCGTGACAGCAGCCACAGCGCAATCATTGCAGAACCGAAATACCATGTGGTGGTCAGTTCTTCAAGAAAATCGCCAATATCACGTAACCGCCCAGTATGCACACGCTGCAGAGCGAACATCAAAATAACTGTTGCCGCATACACCAGACATAACCCAATTCCGACGTGAATCAGGGTGGCAGTTTTCCAGCCAACGAGCAGCGCAACGACCACTAAAAGGTGCAGCATTATCTGCCAGCAGCTTAGGCCTGTTGTCACTTGTACACGTTGTTGCCATTTCATTATTTCTCTCCTGGCCGCTATTTCCTATCCTTCAGAGTACCGCAGTATGCGGAAAATTCCGTAACCCGACACCTATTTGTGACAGAGACTACACTTTATTTTCATTAGGATGTTAACAATGCCGGGAGAAGCATGGGGAATAAGGCTCAGCACTTTTCCTTTAAAGTGCTCACAATTAATACACACAAAGGCTTTACCGCACTCAACAGGCGTTTCATTTTGCCGGAGTTGCGTGACGCGGTGCGTGCGGCTTCTGCCGATATTGTCTGCCTGCAAGAGGTGATGGGCGCGCAAGCGGCCCATCCGCTGCACGTTGAAAACTGGCCAGAAATCAGCCATTACGAATTTCTTGCCGACACCATGTGGAGTGATTTTGCCTATGGCCGCAACGCGGTTTATCCCGAAGGCCATCACGGCAATGCGATTTTATCGCGCTTTCCTATCCACCATTTTGAAAACCGTGATATTTCGGTCGCAGGCCATGAAAAACGCGGCATGCTGCACTGCCAGATGCAGGTGCCGGGTGCCAATACCCGCGTGCATGTCATTTGTGTCCATCTCGGTTTGCGTGATGAACATCGCCGGTCACAGCTCAATATGCTGTGTAAACTAGTGAATGAACTGCCGGAGGGTGAGCCTGTCGTCGTTGCCGGTGATTTTAATGACTGGCAACAGCGTGCCAATTTACAGCTAAAACAGACCGGTTTAGATGAAGTTTTTACCCGGGCGTGGGGCCGCCCTGCACGCACCTTCCCTGCTCGCTTTCCGCTTCTTCGTCTCGATAGAATTTATGTGAAAAATGCTTCCGCGAGTGCGCCGACGGCTCTGCCGTTACACCAGTGGCGGCATCTCTCTGACCATGCGCCATTAGCTGTGGAGATTCATTTATGAAAAATAACTGGCGCGATGGGAACCGTATTTCGCTACTTGAAAACGGTGACCACTTTTTCCCGGCGGTATTTAACGCTATTAGCCATGCCCGCAGCAAAGTCATTCTCGAGACATTCATCTGGTTTGAAGATGATGTTGGGCGGCAATTACATGACGCATTGCTAAATGCCGCAAAACGCGGCGTTAGCGTAGAAGTTCTCCTTGATGGCTACGGTTCGCCGGATTTAAGCGAAGAATTTGTCCACCAACTCACCGCGGCAGGTGTCATGTTCCGCTACTACGATCCTCGACCATTGCTGTTTGGTATGCGCACGAATGTGTTCCGTCGCATGCATCGTAAAATTGTGGTGGTGGACGGTGAAGTGGCTTTTGTCGGCGGTATTAACTACTCCGCCGAGCAAATGAGTAATTACGGACCGGAAGCCAAGCAGGATTATTCAGTAAAAGTCGAAGGCCCGGTCGTGGAAGATATCTATCAATATGTCATTTCCCACCTGCCCGACCAAAGCAATAAACGCCGCTGGTGGCGTCGACGCAATCCGGCGCAAGACAATCTCAAGCCGGGTGAAGCGCAAGCCTTGTTTGTCTGGCGTGACAACAACCAACATCGCGATGACATAGAGCGTTACTACCTGAAAATGCTCAGCAAAGCGAAGCGCGAAGTGATTATCGCTAACGCTTATTTCTTCCCCGGCTATCGGCTGTTACACGCGATGCGTAACGCATCGCGTCGTGGCGTATCGGTTAAATTGATTGTGCAGGGTGAACCGGACATGCCAATTGTGAAAGTCGGCGCACGCCTGCTTTACAACTTCCTTGTGCGTTCGGGTGTGAAAATATATGAATACCACCGCCGCCCGCTGCACGGGAAAGTTGCGGTGATGGACGACCATTGGGCAACGGTAGGTTCCAGTAATCTTGACCCGCTGAGCTTGTCGTTAAATCTGGAAGCCAATCTGATTATTTACGACCGTGCCTTCAATAACACTTTGCGGGAAAACTTGAGCGGTTTGATTGCCAGAGATTGCCATCGCGTCGACGAGTCGATGCTGCCGAAGCGGACGTGGTGGAACCTGGCAAAAAGCGTGCTGGCGTTCCACTTTTTGCGCCACTTCCCGGCAATGGTGGGTTGGTTGCCTGCGCATACTCCTCGCCTCTCGCAAGTCATGCCTCCGGCACAACCGTTGATTGAAACCCAGGACAGAGTTGAGGCGGAAGATCAGGGGGTAAAATACTGATGTCGCATTCACATCCCAAATGGCGTAAAGCGAAGAAAATCCTCACCTGGCTCTTTTTCATTGCCGTTATCGTGCTGTTGGCGGTGTATGCAACGAAGGTAAATTGGCAAGAGGTTTGGGAGGTTATTCGCAATTATAACCGCAACGCGCTGTTTAGTGCGGTTGGGCTTGTCATTCTGAGTTACCTGATTTACGGCTGTTATGACTTACTGGCGCGGGCATATTGCGGACACAAATTGGCGAAACGGCAGGTTATGCTGGTGTCGTTTATCTGTTATGCGTTCAACCTGACGCTTAGTACCTGGGTCGGCGGTATTGGCATGCGTTATCGGCTTTACTCCCGTCTGGGGCTGCCCAGTGCCACCATTACGCGCATTTTTTCGTTGAGTATTTCGACCAACTGGCTGGGCTACATTCTGTTAGCGGGGGTAATTTTTACCGTAGGTGTGGTGCAACTTCCGAATCACTGGTACATCGACGAAACAACACTACGGATTTTAGGTGGCGTGCTGCTGGCTATTATTGCGGTGTATCTGTGGTTTTGTGCCTTTGCCAAACATCGCCATATGACGATTAAAGGCCAACGTCTGGTGCTGCCTTCGTTTAAATTCGCTCTGCTGCAATTAGCTATTTCAAGTGCCAACTGGATGGTGATGGGGGCGATTATCTGGTTGTTGTTAGGACAGAACGTGAATTATTTCTTCGTATTAGGCGTGTTGTTGGTAAGCAGTATTGCCGGGGTGATTGTGCATATTCCTGCGGGAATTGGCGTGCTGGAAGCGGTGTTTATCGCGCTGTTGGCCGGCGAGCATCTCACTAACGGCACGATTATCGCCGCGCTACTGACATACAGAATGCTCTATTTTATCGCGCCACTGCTATTGGCGATCGTTTGCTATTTAGGGCTGGAAAGCCGGGCGAAGAAGATGCGGGTAAGCAACGAAAAGAAACTTCAGGAAAACCAGTAAAATTTAGGGTGGATGTCGCTTACGCGAATCCACCCTATGAACAACAGTTGCAACTTAACGACGGTTGCCGAAAATACGCAACAGCATCAGGAACAGGTTGATAAAATCGAGATACAGCGTCAGTGCGCCAAGAATCGAATACTTACGCATGGTTTGCGTATCACGCGTATCGATTTGTTCGCCGATGTTTTTCAGCTTCTGAGTGTCATAGGCTGTCAGGCCTACAAACACTATCACCCCGATATAGGTCACAGCCCACATCAGCGCCGTGCTTTTCAGCCACATGTTCACCAGCGAGGCCAAAACGATACCGATAAGCGCCATAAACAGCATGTTGCCAAAACCGCTCAGGTCACGCTTGGTGGTGTAGCCGTACAGGCTCATGGCACCAAACATGCCTCCCGCTACCACGAAGGTACTGGCAATAGACGAATAGGTATAAACGATAAAGATGCTGGAAAGCGTCAGGCCCGTTAATGCCGAATAAAGCATAAACAGACTCGTTGCCATACCCGCACTGAGTTTATGCACCATACCCGAGAGCACGAAAACCAGCCCTAACTGTACGATAATCAAACCGAAGAAAGTGATTTTGCTGGAAAATACAAATTCCATTACCGCCGGGGTGTTCGCCGCATACCATGCGATAAATGCCGTCAGTAACAGGCCGCAGGTCATCCAGCCATAAACTTGTGCCATATATGCCTGCAAACCGGTACGGGCTTGCTGCACGATGGTGTCATTGGAACGTGGGAATCGATCCATGATGCTTCCTTAAATGAAGTCAATAAACCTGAATATTGGGCGACTTAGCCCACCGATATTAAGATTAACACATCCCACCCGGCGTGCACGCTACCAGCGTTTTGCTGCCTGTTTATCACTTTCGCGTGATTCGACCCAGCGGTCCCC
>DASXXQ010000006.1:0-8690 GCA_036502985.1 Buttiauxella sp. | reverse complement strand
CCAGCTCGCTTTTTACAGCGGTTTCGATGCTGTCTGCAGCGATAGTAATCGTGAGACGGCGGCCAAGGCCCTGAGTGGTTTCAACTGAAACTTGCATCTTGTTACCTCAAAAAATCACAGTGCTCGGTCAACTCTGGAAGCGCTCATTTGTGCTCCACAGAACCGGGATGCCTTCTGAATCAGAATCACATTCCCTGTCGTCAGAATCGTCCCGAAGACATTCCGAAAAATAAGACGCAGCATTATAGCGGCATCACCAAGGTGAGTCGAGAACGGCAACATAGTGTTGCTGCGGCCCTTTTCACAGTTCTTTTGGATTTATTGCCCAAACCCTGGGACAACGAGGGCTATTTCAGACAAAACAAAACGGCCCGCAGGCCGTTTTATAAAACACGCTTCATATACTGCAACATAAAGGAAAAGTTCCCTCTGTTGCAAGCCTGAACGTTAACTTCAGGCGATTGATCCTGCTCCACGGCAAGGTGGAGAGGCGAAAATCGTATCCTGTAGCCCTTCCCATTCCTTTATGGTGTAGGTGTGCAGAGCCAGCGCATGTACTGTGGTAGAGAGTTCAGCACTTAACGTGCCGTAAATCATACGATGACGATTTAAGAAACGCTCACCGGCAAAACGATCGCTGACCAGAACCACTTTGAAATGGCTTTCTGAACCCGCCGGGACATTGTGACGATAGCTTTCATCCACGACTTCCAGGAACACGGGTTCAAACGCTGCCCTTAATTTTGATTCTATTTGCTCGCGCATCATCATGAACTTTCTCCTCGACTGCGTAGAGATGCCACTCATCCCTTTAAATGTTAGCCGCTTTTAGCCGTTTTAATAACGGAATTCCAACAATAATTTAGCTTTCGTCCTAATTTCTTCCCCAAGCCCCTGTAGCTTAATGTGATTACGGCACTTATTAAGAGCAAAATGGTCAGATAGCGTTGCAACTGCTCAGGAAAAGCGCAACGCGATGAAATTACGTGCGTTAACTACTTCCCCTGGGCAACCGCAGTGTTATGATGGCGTGATTTTTTATCTGCCTGCCCTTTGAGTACATTGAGATAGCGAACATGTTAAAAAAATTATTCTTCCCGTTGGTCGCCATTTTTATGCTGGCCAGCTGTGCAACACCACCAACGACCATTGATGTTTCTCCAACAATCAGCTTGCCACAACAAGACCCAAGCTTGATGGGCGTGACTGTTAGCATCAACGGTGCTGACCAACGTACTGACCAGGCTCTGGCTAAAGTCACTCGTGATAACCAACTGGTTACACTGACCCCGTCTCGTGATCTGCGTTTCTTATTGCAAGAAGTGCTGGAAAAGCAGATGACTGCTCGTGGCTATATGGTTGGGCCAAACAGCCCGGTTGACCTGCAAATCATCGTAAACCAGTTGTTCGCTGACGTGTCTCAGGGCAGCGTGCGTTACAACATCGCCACCAAAGCAGATATCGTGATTATCGCGACGGCGAAAAATGGCAACAAGATGACCAAAAACTACCGTTCCAGCTACAACGTAGAAGGTGCTTTCCAGGCCACCAACAAGAATATTGCCAATGCGGTTAACTCCGTACTGACCGATACCATTGCTGATATGGCTCAGGACACCAGCGTTCACGACTTTATTAAAGCGAACGCGCGTTAATCAATACCCCACTAGCCCGCGTCACGCGGGCTAGCTGTAGAGCAGAGTATGTCCAACCACTATCTCCGTCTTTTTCAGCAGCCTAAGTCAGCCATCCTTTTGATTTTAGGTTTTGCCTCCGGCCTTCCTCTTGCCCTGACATCCGGCACGCTACAAGCCTGGATGACGGTTGAGAATATCGATCTCAAAACTATTGGCTTCTTCTCGCTTGTCGGGCAGGCCTATGTGTTTAAGTTCCTGTGGTCGCCGGTGATGGACAGATATACGCCGCCGTTGCTTGGGCGTCGTCGTGGTTGGTTACTGATCACCCAGATTTTGTTGCTGATAACCATTGCAGGCATGGGCTTTCTTGAGCCTGGTTCGCAATTGCGTTGGATGGCAGCACTCGCGGTAATCATTGCTTTTTGCTCTGCTTCGCAAGATATCGTTTTTGATGCATGGAAAACCGATGTTTTACCCGCCGAAGAACGCGGAACGGGTGCCGCTATCAGCGTCCTGGGCTACCGACTGGCGATGCTGGTATCTGGCGGTCTCGCGCTTTGGCTGGCAGACAGATATCTCGGCTGGCAAGGCATGTACTGGCTAATGGCCGCACTGATGCTGCCTTGTATCGTTGCGACTTTATTGGCCCCTGAACCTACAGACGCAATACCGGTACCCAAAAGTCTTGAGCAAGCCGTTGTTGCCCCCCTACGTGATTTCTTTGGCCGCAACAATGCGTGGCTAATCCTGCTACTGATTGTGCTGTACAAGCTTGGCGATGCATTTGCCATGAGTTTGACCACCACGTTTTTGATTCGCGGCGTTGGTTTTGATGCTGGCGAAGTGGGGGTTGTGAACAAAACGCTGGGGCTGATTGCAACAATTATTGGTGCACTCTACGGCGGTATCCTCATGCAGCGCCTGTCGCTGTTCCGTGCATTGCTTATTTTTGGCATTTTACAGGGTGTTTCCAATGCCGGTTATTGGCTGCTCTCGGTAACTGACAAGCACATGTTCAGCATGGCAACAGCCGTTTTCTTTGAAAACCTCTGCGGTGGTATGGGGACTGCTGCGTTCGTCGCGTTGCTGATGACACTGTGCAATAAATCATTTTCCGCCACCCAGTTTGCGCTGCTTTCTGCGTTGTCCGCGGTCGGCCGCGTTTATGTAGGCCCCATTGCCGGTTGGTTTGTTGAGGCACATGGCTGGCCGACGTTTTACTTATTCTCCGTTGTTGCTGCCGTTCCCGGTATTTTGTTGCTGTTGGTGTGCAAAACAACGCTGGAATACACCCAGAATAACGATAGTTTTATTCCGCGAAGCGAATTTTCATCAGCCTATCGCATTGCTCTTCGGGCATTAATGTTAGGTTGCGCACTTATCGCCGTGTGGCTGATTGTCCTGATTACCAATGCCATAGGCCTGACCAACTGGGCGTTCAATATCCAGTTCCTGGAGTGGGGCGCGCTGTTTGCAATTGGTGGAATTTTGTTCGGCGGATTGCTTGATTATCTGGCGCTGCGAAAAACAGCTTTAGTGTAAGAGCTCCAGATAAATAAAAATAATAAGTTGCGTTGCGTAACTATATTGTTCAATTCCCACGCAGATATTTTTATCGTGAATTATTTACTGAGCCGAGGACTCTTTTTTTACATTATTAGCAGGAGAATTATTTTCACCCTGCCCTTAACCGATTCAGCCGTTTGTTAATTTAATTTGTACATCAATTCGTTTATCAATTGATGCTAATTTGTTAAATATATGTTTAACAAAATGATTGGTTATACCAATTACCCTGCACTATTTATAGCAACATGGGTTTTCGTTATAACCCAGCCAGCCTGCGGGCTATCTCGAGATTTTACAGTTTGTTGCATTCTATGTGACATTGTTGGCAGAACCCAGTAACACCACACTGACACTACGCCATTCATGTTTACAGTAATGTAACCTTCCCGTAAAATGCCTCCACACTTTAAACGACAATTAGAGCTCCCCGGAATTGAGGTCGTTAAATGAGACTCAGGAAATACAATAAAAGTTTGGGATGGTTGGCATTAATTACAGGCACATTTTTACTGAGTGGCTGTGATTCTGCGCTTCTGGACCCCAAAGGACAAATTGGACTGGAACAACGTTCATTGATACTGACAGCTATCGGGCTGATGTTGATAGTCGTTATCCCTGCTATCGCAATGGCTATCGGTTTTGCCTGGAAGTATCGTGCTTCAAATACAAACGCCAAATACAGCCCCAACTGGTCGCACTCGAACAAAGTTGAAGCTGTGGTCTGGACGATTCCTATCCTTATCGTAATCTTCCTTGCGGTACTAACCTGGAAAACCACTCACGCGCTTGAGCCTAGCAAACCGCTGGTTCACGAAGCGAAGCCGGTGACCATCGAAGTTATCGCCATGGACTGGAAATGGTTCTTCATCTACCCAGAGCAAGGTATCGCAACGGTTAATGAAATTGCCTTCCCAGCCAACACCCCGGTGGAATTCAAAATCACCTCTAACTCGGTGATGAACTCCTTCTTTATTCCGCGCCTGGGTAGCCAAATCTACGCAATGGCAGGTATGCAGACTAAATTGCACCTGATTGCTGATGAAGCAGGCACCTACGACGGTATTTCGTCTAACTACAGCGGTAAAGGTTTCTCTGGGATGAAGTTCAAGGCTATCGCCACCCCAGATATGGACACCTTTAACCAGTGGGTTGCCAAAGCGAAACAATCTCCTGAAGTCATGAATGATATGGCAACTTACGAGAAGCTGGCGCTACCTAGCGAATACAACAAAGTCGAATACTTCTCCGCTGTTAAACCTGATTTGTTTAAAGACGTTATTAACAAATTCATGGGGCACGGAAAGAGCATGGACATGACCCAACCTGAAGGTGAGCACGCAGCACATGAAGGAATGGAAGGCATGGACATGAGTCACGCGGAAACCTCTCACTAAGGGGCCGAGGAATAATACGATGTTCGGAAAACTTACACTGGATGCAGTCCCATACCATGAACCCATTGTCATGGTTACGGTGGCAGCAATTATCGTCGGGGGACTGGCGCTAGTTGCAGCTATCACTTACTTCGGTAAGTGGGAATATTTATGGAAAGAGTGGTTCACTTCGGTTGACCACAAACGCCTCGGCGTAATGTACGTGATTCTCGCCATCGTCATGCTGTTGCGTGGCTTTGCCGATGCCATCATGATGCGTAGCCAGCAGGTTCTTGCCTCCGCCGGAGAAGCAGGCTTCTTGCCACCTCATCACTACGACCAGATCTTTACCGCCCACGGCGTAATCATGATCTTCTTCGTGGCGATGCCATTTGTTATCGGCCTGATGAACATTGTCGTGCCGTTACAGATTGGTGCGCGTGACGTTGCCTTCCCGTTCCTGAACAACCTGAGCTTCTGGTTCACCGTTGTTGGCGTGGTGTTGGTTAACCTTTCTCTTGGGGTGGGCGAGTTTGCTCAGACCGGTTGGGTTGCCTATCCGCCGCTATCGGGGATTGAATACAGTCCGGGGGTCGGGGTCGACTACTGGATATGGAGTCTACAGCTCTCGGGTATTGGTACGACATTAACGGGTATTAACTTCTTCGTTACTATCCTGAATATGCGTACGCCTGGCATGACCATGTTCAAAATGCCGGTATTTACCTGGGCTTCGCTGTGTACCAACGTACTGATTATCGCGGCATTCCCAATCTTTACTGTGACCGTCGCACTGTTAACCCTTGACCGCTACCTTGGCACCCATTTCTTTACCAATGATATGGGTGGCAACATGATGATGTACATCAACCTCATCTGGGCATGGGGCCACCCGGAAGTTTATATCCTGGTGTTACCGGTGTTTGGTGTGTTCTCAGAAGTGGTTGCGACATTCTCGAAAAAACGCCTGTTCGGTTACACCTCTCTGGTGTGGGCGACCATCGCGATTACCGTATTGTCGTTCATCGTTTGGCTGCACCACTTCTTCACGATGGGCAGCGGCGCGAACGTAAACGCCTTCTTTGGTATCGCCACCATGATTATCGCCATCCCGACTGGGGTGAAGATCTTCAACTGGCTGTTCACCATGTATCAGGGCCGTATCGTATTCAACTCCGCAATGCTGTGGACCATTGGCTTCGTTGTCACCTTCTCTATCGGTGGCATGACCGGTGTTCTGCTGGCCGTTCCGGGTGCTGACTTCGTACTGCACAACAGCCTGTTCCTGATTGCTCACTTCCATAACGTTATTATCGGTGGTGTGGTATTCGGTTGCTTCGCAGGCCTGACTTACTGGTGGCCAAAAGCTTTCGGCTTCACGCTGAATGAAACCTGGGGCAAACGCGCCTTCTGGTTCTGGATCATCGGCTTCTTCGTTGCATTTATGCCGCTGTACATACTGGGCTTCATGGGCATGACTCGTCGTCTGAGCCAGCAAATTGATCCACAGTTCCACACTCTGCTGGTTGTTGCAGCTTGTGGTGCAGGCCTGATTGCACTGGGTATCCTGTCGCAGCTGATTCAGTTCTACGTTTCTATTCGCGACCGCGAGCAGAACCGTGACCTGACGGGTGACCCATGGGGTGGCCGTACGCTGGAGTGGGCAACGTCTTCTCCTCCTCCGTTCTACAACTTTGCCCACCTGCCACACGTTCATGAGCGTGATGCATTCTGGGAAATGAAAGAGAAAGGCGAAGCGTACAAACAGCCAACGCATTATGAAGAAATTCATATGCCACGTAACAGCGCTGCAGGCATTGTTATCGCTGCATTTGCTACCGTGTTTGGTTTCGCGATGATCTGGCACATCTGGTGGCTGGCGATTGTTGGCTTTGCCGGCATCATCATCACCTGGATTGCAAAAAGCTTCGACGAAGATGTGGATTACTACGTTCCGGTTGCGGAAGTCGAAAAACTGGAAAACCAGCATTTCGATGAAATTACCAAAGCAGGGCTGAAAAATGTCAACTGAAACTCTCACTCACGCTAACGCCCACGCAAGCGAGCATGGGCATCACGATGCAGGATCCAATAAGGTCTTTGGGTTCTGGATCTACCTGATGAGCGACTGCATTCTGTTCTGTTGCTTGTTTGCTACCTATGCCGTTCTGGTGAACGGCACTGCCGGCGGCCCGGCAGGGAAAGACATTTTCGAACTGCCATTTGTGCTGGTTGAAACTGCCCTGCTGTTGTTCAGCTCCATCACCTACGGCATGGCAATTATCGCCATGAACAAAGGCAACAAGAGCCAGGTTATCTCCTGGCTGGCGCTGACCTTCCTGTTCGGTGCGGGCTTCGTCGGGATGGAAATCTATGAATTCCATCATCTGATTGTTGAAGGTTACGGCCCGGATCGCAGCGGCTTCCTGTCAGGCTTCTTTGCACTGGTAGGGACGCACGGTCTGCACGTAACCTCTGGTCTGGTTTGGATGGCGTTGATGATGTTCCATGTCTATCGCCGCGGCCTGACTAGCGCTAACCGTACTCGCCTGATGTGCCTGAGCTTGTTCTGGCACTTCCTGGACGTGGTATGGATTTGTGTATTCTCTGTTGTCTATCTGATGGGGGCAATGTAATGAGTCATTCAACTGAACATGGCGGCGCCCACCACGGTAGCGTTAAAACGTATCTGACCGGCTTTATCCTGTCGATCATCCTGACGGCAATCCCGTTCTGGATGGTGATGTCAGGAACGGCATCCCACGCTGTGATTCTTGGCGCGGTACTGGTTAGTGCAGTGGTACAGATTCTAGTTCACCTGGTGTGCTTCTTGCACATGAACACCTCTTCTGAGGAACGTTGGAACCTGGTAGCCTTTGTCTTTACCGCGCTGATAATTGCCATTCTGGTGGTCGGTTCTATCTGGATTATGTGGAACCTCAACCAGAACATGATGGTTCATTAAGAACGGCCTATACCCAAATCATTCGGGTTGCAGGAAGGCGGCAACCGAGTGAGTCCCGGGAGCTTAGTAAGCTAAGTGTCCCGGGTGAAAGAGGGCAGCCAACACCCCTGCAATCTGAAGGATGACGGGTATATATGATTAAGCAATACCTGCAAGTAACCAAACCAGGAATTATTTTCGGCAATTTAATTTCTGTCATTGGGGGATTTTTACTGGCCTCAAAGGGCAGCATTGATTATTCCCTGTTCATCTCCACCCTTGTCGGGGTGTCGTTGGTCGTGGCATCGGGTTGTGTTTACAACAACTTCATTGACCGCGATATCGACCGCAAGATGGAGCGAACTAAAAACAGGGTTCTGGTCAAAGGCCTGATTGCGCCGAAAACCTCGCTGGTATACGCCACCTTGTTGGGTATTGCTGGCTTCATGCTGCTTTGGTTTGGTGCTAATCCGCTAGCAATGTGGTTAGGCGTGATGGGCTTTGTGGTTTATGTCGGCGTTTATAGCCTGTACATGAAGCGTAAATCCGTTTACGGCACACTGATTGGCAGCCTTTCAGGCGCAGCACCTCCCGTCATTGGTTACTGTGCTGTGACCGGTCAATTTGATACCGGTGCCCTGATCCTGCTGGCTATCTTTAGCCTGTGGCAGATGCCGCACTCGTACGCGATTGCCATCTTCCGCTTTAAAGACTACCAGGCGGCTAACATTCCTGTGTTGCCAGTGGTTAAAGGGATTTCGGTCGCGAAAAACCATATTACGCTGTATATCATCGCGTTTGCTGTCGCGACTTTGATGCTGACTCTGGGCGGTTATGCTGGATATAAATATCTGGTTGTGGCCGCTGCGGTTAGCGTCTGGTGGTTGGGCATGGCATTACGGGGTTATAAAGTGGAAGACGATAAAGTCTGGGCGCGCAAATTGTTCGTCTTTTCCATCGTCGCGATCACCTCATTAAGTGTAATGATGTCGGTCGATTTCATGGTGCCAAATTCGCAAAATCTGCTGACTTACGTCTGGTAAGTCATGAACCTGTTAAAAGGGCGCAATTGCGCCCTTTTTTATTAGTGCCATCAGTCATCCCAGGCTGTAATATTTATTAAACAACCAGCCATTTACCCTCCCCTGCCCACGCACTACACTAAGG
>DASXXQ010000005.1:0-3842 GCA_036502985.1 Buttiauxella sp. | reverse complement strand
CCGGCCAGAGTGCGCAAATACAAAGTGGTAATAATCTCAGCATCAGGGCGAAAAACGCCACGCTGGCGGGCACCCAGGCGGCGCAATCCGCCCTGACCATTGATGCCAGCGAGACACTCAACCACAGCGGAAAAAGCAGCGCTGCGTCCATCAGCCTCAATGCGCCTGAACTCAATAACAGTGGCGTACTGTTCGCCTCGTCGCTGAAAACGCAGTCTCAAACCCTGACTAACAGCGGCCTGTTGCAGGGCGACCAGTTACTGGCAGTCAATACCCGCAACCTCGATAACCAGCTGAGCGGCACGCTTTACAGTGCCGAAAATCTGACGCTGGATATTCCGGACATCACTAACAGCGGGCTTATTACCAGCGACAAAGCATTGATGCTGACGGCCACGACGCTGACAAGCCCGGGAAAAATCACCGCAAGTGCGCTGAATGTGCAGGCGGACACGCTGGCAGGCGTTGGCCTGCTACAGGGCGACCGCGCGCTGGTTCTCTCCGGCGAGACCCTTTCACAAGGTGCCGCCGGGCGCTGGCTCACTGCCGGTGACCTCTCCCTTAACGCGAAAAATCTCACCACCGCAGGGACTACCCAGGGCCAGAACCTCAGTATCCATGCGACGGACTGGTTCAACACCGGTTCCGTGCTGGCAACAGGCCAACTGGATGTCACGCTGGCACGTACTTTGCTGAACAACGGCGACCTGCTGAGCCAGGGCAATCTGACGTTTAACATTCCAGGCCTGACCAACCACGGCAAACTGCTTGCCGCAGGTGATATATCACTGACCGGAAATCTGTTCCGTAATGACGGCACGCTCCAGGGCAACACACTGAGCCTGATGCAGGAAAGTATTGATAACCAGGGTGCCGTTATTGGGCTAAACGGACTGACGCTCAACAGCACAGGCGCACTGAATAATCATGGCGACCTTCTGAGCCAGAAAGCACTGACGATCACTACGGGCGATATCACCAACAGCGGCAGGCTTCAGGGGCAGAACATCACACTGGACGGGGCCAGCCTGAATAACAGCGGGGCCATTCAGAGTGCGCTGGATTTAGCGCTGACGCTCTCCGGAGATGTGATCGCCACTACCGGCAGCAAAATCACCGCGCTGGGTGATGCCCGATTGAACGGGAAAACCCTCAGCAATCAGGGGCAAATCGCCGCCTCCACGCTGGCGATCCAGGGTGACTCGCTCAACAACAGCGGCGACATCAGCGGCGTGAACGGGCTTGCGCTGACGCTTGCCGGCGACCTGCAACAGCAGGGGAAGATGCTCACCGGCGGTGAGCTTACCGTCACCGCGAACGACATCACCAACAGCGGTCAGGTGCAGGGCGCAGAAACGCAGATCAACGCCAGCACACTGACCAACAGTGGACGCATTCAGGGTAACAGCGGCCTGACACTGACCTTGCTGGCCGCCCTGACAAACCAGGCAGATGGGGTGATCCTCAGCCAGAACGCACTCAACCTTACCGCGCCGGTTCTGAACAACGACGGCACCCTCCAGGGCGCAGGCAACACCGTGCTTAACGCGGTGACACAAGCCCGTAACAGCGGAAAAATTCTCTCCGGCGGTGACCTTACCCTGATCACGCCAGATTACAGTGGCGACGGCTGGTTGCAGGCGACTGACCTGGTACTGAACGTGGCGCAACTCGTCAACAGTGGCACCGTGATGTCGACCCGTCAGACCACACTCACCGGCAACCGTCTGAGCAATACCGGTCTGTTCCAGGCAGACATGCTGAATATCGATTATCAGACGCTGACGAACCACGGCACGTTACTCGGCAACCAGCGTCTGCAACTGATGGCTGATACCGTGGACAACAGCAACGGCAACCTGTTCAGCAGCGGCGATTTACTGGCAGATCTCTCTTCGCTCAGTGGTGCAGGCCAGATGGTGGCGCTGGGTAATCTGACGCTGAAACTGGTCAACAGCTTTACGAGCCAGGGCATCATTGCGGCAAACCAGCAACTGACCCTCGAAAGTCTGGGCGATATCACCAACAGCACGACATTACAGGGCAATGGCATCACGATTGATGCCGCAGGCACGCTGACCAACAACGGGCAACTGACCGCTGGCTTCGGCACCACCTCGTTGCGTGGCAACCAGATTGTGATGAATGAAAGTGGTTCATTGCAGGCAGGTGGTGATGTCAGCCTGACCAGTCGCGGCAACATCACGCTCAACGGTTTTACCGGCACCGCAGGCTCACTGACTCTGAATGCCGCAGGGGTGCTGCTGAACACGGCCCTGCTGTATGCGGGCAATAACCTGTCACTGTTTGCCAACAGTATTCAGAATCTGCACGGCGATATCCTCGCGGGCAATAACCTGCTGATGCAAAAAGACGCCAGCGGTGCAGCAAACGCCGACATCATCAACACCTCCGGCAATATCGAAACCGTTAACGGTGATATCACGATTAATACCGGGCATTTGTTGAATACGCGGGATGAGTTGACCACATCCAGTATCACAACCCATAACCCTTCACAAATCAGTGGGTTGGGTAATGCAACGATTTCGCCCCCCCTGAGCCAGCTTCCGGTAGGAAGTTATTACACCCTCACCATTCCTGAATGGGAACGGTGTACCGGGGTGGCCAATACGCATTGTGTGATGGTGCCGGCGCAAACCACCTGGTACATGAAACCTGAGTTTGCCACACAGTACTTTGCTGCCAGCAAGACGGAAACAGTCGTTTCCGCCAGTGGCGGTGTGGCCGGTATACGCTCAGGCGGCAATCTGATGATTCACGCTGACCGGCTGGATAACAATGCCAGCGTCATTCTCGCCAACGCGAACATCGACCTGACGGGCTCCACGCTGTCAAACCAGTCGTGGCAAGCCGGAACAGACACCGAGTCCTGGATCTATCAAAACGAGGACTCCAGCAGCGATAACAAAATCGAATTCATCCTTAAAGGCAAAAAAAACGATTCCATACCCGGCGAGATCTTCCGCTCCGTCATTCAGGCGGGCGGTAATATCAATGCAAACTTTGCCAGCGATATCAGCAACACGAATACCACGGCGAACGCGGGCCACATCAGTAACACCCTTGCTGCACCGAATTTAAACACGCCTTCGGCGCAAAACGTCGACGGGGGTGCCAGCCAGCAGGCACTGGCGGACGCCGCAACCCTGGACATAGCCGGCCCGGACTGGAAAGACACCTCAACCCGCCAGACGATTGGCGGCGGTACGGGGCTGGCACCTGGCGGCATGGACGGCAACTATCCCCTCCCCTCCGGAAAAAACGGCTATTTTGTCACCTCCACCGACCCGGACAGCCCGTATCTCATTACCGTAAACCCGAAACTCGATGGTCTGGGCCAGCTCGACCCGTCGCTGTTCGGTGACCTGTATAAACTGCTCGGTATGAACCCGGGCGCTGCCCCGCGCGAAACCGGCAGCCAGTACGCGGATGCAAACAGTTTCCTCGGCTCGTCGTACATGCTCGATCGTCTGAACCTTCATCCGGACCGTGACTATCGCTTCCTTGGCGATGCGGCGTTTGATACCCGCTATGTGAGCAATTACGTGCTGAACCAGACCGGCACGCGCTACATCAACGGACTCGGCTCTGACCTCGACCAGATGCGCTACCTGATGGACCGCGCCGCCGAGGCGCAGACATCGCTCGGGCTTAAATTTGGTATGGCACTGACGGCGGCGCAGATTGCGGCCCTTGACCACAGCATGCTGTGGTGGGAAACCGCGACCATCAACGGCCAGACCGTGATGGTGCCGAAAGTTTATCTGTCGCCAAAAGACGTGACGATCAACAACGGCAGCGTGATTGCCGGGAACAAC
>DASXXQ010000004.1:0-1963 GCA_036502985.1 Buttiauxella sp. | reverse complement strand
CTTCACCGCTTTCACCTGGGTGGTTTTCCCCACCCCGGCGTACCCCTGAATACCGGTGAACTGGTCCTGGCTTCCCAGCACCAGTGTGGCCGCCTGCTTCTGCCCCCTGGTCAGACCGTTGAGAAGTTGCGGGTCGACCTGCGCCATCAGCGGGACCTGCGTGTTCTTACCGTCTTCCACCACCCGGATGATGGCCTTCTCCATCTCCCAGGTGGAACGGGCAATCAGGCGCGGCTCACCCCGTACTGCCACCGACAACAGGTCACCGCTTTTCACCATGGCGTCGATTTCAACCCCGATGGCCACCAGGTCGTTATGGAAACCGACCGCCTGGTCAGTCAGTTTGAGTTCACTGAAGCTGACCTCCCGCTGGTCTTCAATCGCCCGCCAGACCGCCAGCTGCGCGTCACTTTTCACCCCCTGTTGCAGAGAGGCGACGGCAGTGCTGACGTCATTTTCCCCACTGAGCGTGCGGACCAGCTGCACCGGTGAACGGGCCGAACCGGTACGCTGAATACGGACTTCTGTCCGTTCCTGCGCCTCGGCAGTAAACACGTCCACCCGCTGACCGGATTGTGCCAGGGAATTCATCGTCTGTGCGGTGATATCGCGGGCATTGAGGGCAGCCAGCACCACCCCGCTGTCGTTATCCCGCCCGCCGGGGGCGGCCACATAGCCGTGGGTGATATAAAGGGGTTGCCCGACGGGCAAGGTCAGTGGCTTACCATTACGTACAGCCGCGATGCCGTTGTCCGTGACACTCGCCACCTGCAGACGGTCTTTCGCCTTCAGGCCCACCTCCCGGTCACCCGCCACCGCAAGCAACTGCTCACCGGCACCGATATCGAGAGACTCCCGGTTAAACAGCCGCCAGTCAGCGGTCAGTCCGCTGATTTTATGCCGCGTCAGCACCCCGTCACCGTCGACAAGTGACAGCATCCGCGTGTCGTCATGCACCCGGTCAATCACATAGTGACGGGCCTCTTTATCACTGCGGTCCTCAAGTACCTGACCGGCACGGTACGAGCCGGGCATGCGCCGGGTTTTGCTGTCCAGCCACACCGGCACCCGCGCCTCCACCGTGACACCGTCACGTTCAAGTTTCCCCGCCTGCCGCAGCGCTTCACGGATAAGTCCGGTCATCTGCTTCTGCTCCCGCTGCCCCACCACCACGGCGGTGACCGGCTCGGGTCCCCCGCTAAGCTCAGCAAAACGGCTGGCCAGTGCACCGTAACGTTCGCGCTTGTCGGGAATGCTCACCACGGCAACCTGCAACCCCGGTGCCGGGTCCGTGCGGTGACTGCGAGGCACCCCGGCGGACTCCAGCACCGACAGGGCATTGCCGTTAGCCTGCCGTCCGGCACTGTCGAGAAAGACCAGCTGTGCATCTTTCTCCCGCGCCTCACCCAGCAGAATAAGGGTTTCTTTCAGACCCAGCCGCTCAGCGCCTTCAATAATCAGGGTGCTCTGGGGCTTCAGGCTGAGTTCGCCGCTCAGCACCTGCTGACGGCTGACCAGTTGGTCCCGTAGCGCATCTGAGCGCGACAGTGAGGTAGCCCGCTCGGCTGAACTGGCCAGCACCTGCACCTCACGCCCGTGCGCGGTCTGAATACCGCTCAGTTGCTCCACCAGGTCACGGATACCCCTGACGCCGGAAGGCGCATTCATCAGCACCAGGGCGTCCTTCTCCACCACCTCCAGTGAAGGCGGGGCATAGTGCTCCGGTCGGGTAAAACTGACCACATGGGTGTTTTTCAGGTGGTCCTGACTGAGCGCCTGGATGGACAGCTCATCAAGCAGATGAATACGGGAGGTGAACACACCTTTCTCACGGTCGAGTGGCACAATCAGCCCGTCCTTCATCGACGTATCAATGGCCTGCTTCAGCACCTGCATATCCGGCAGCGTCTCGCTGAATTCCGTTGCCGTCAGCATGATTTCACCCCAGGTGAAACGGGTTTTA
>DASXXQ010000003.1:0-16628 GCA_036502985.1 Buttiauxella sp. | reverse complement strand
TTTAGAGCGCGGCAACTAAACGCAGAACCTGTCTTATTGTGTTTTTTCAAGGAAAGCACAATGGGACAGGTTCCAGATAATCAACGTATTAGACACAGATAAGGAATACCACCCATGTCAGAACGTTTCCCAAATGACGTGGATCCGATCGAAACTCGCGACTGGCAACAGGCGATCGAATCGGTCATCCGTGAAGAAGGTGTTGAGCGCGCACAGTACCTGATTGATCAGTTACTGAGCGAAGCCCGTAAAGGTGGAGTAAAAATCGCAGCAGGTTCTGCTGCCCGCCAGTACGTAAACTCCATCGCCGTTGAAGATGAACCGGAATATCCGGGGAATCTGGAGCTGGAACGCCGTATTCGTTCTGCTATCCGTTGGAACGCCATCATGACCGTCCTTCGTGCGTCTAAAAAAGACCTCGATCTGGGCGGCCATATGTCTTCTTTCCAGTCTTCTGCAACCGTGTATGACGTGTGTTTCAACCACTTCTTCCGCGCGCGCAACGAGAAAGATGGCGGCGATCTGGTTTACTTCCAGGGCCACATCTCCCCAGGCGTATACGCACGTGCTTTCCTTGAAGGCCGCCTGACTGAAGACCAGATGAACAATTTCCGTCAGGAAGTTCACGGTAATGGTCTGTCCTCTTATCCGCACCCGAAACTGATGCCTGAATTCTGGCAGTTCCCGACTGTATCTATGGGTCTGGGTCCAATCGGTGCTATCTATCAGGCTAAGTTCCAGAAATACCTGGAACACCGTGGTCTGAAAGACACTTCCGCACAGCGCGTTTATGCGTTCCTGGGCGACGGTGAAATGGATGAGCCAGAATCCAAAGGTGCGATTACTATCGCGACCCGTGAGAAGCTGGACAACCTGTGTTTCATCATCAACTGTAACTTGCAGCGTCTTGATGGCCCGGTAACCGGTAACGGCAAAATCATTAACGAACTCGAAGGTATCTTCGCAGGTGCTGGCTGGAACGTTATCAAAGTGATTTGGGGCTCTCGTTGGGATGCTCTGCTGCGTAAAGACACCAGCGGTAAACTGCTGCAGTTGATGGGCGAAACCGTTGACGGTGACTACCAGACCTTCAAATCTAAAAACGGCGCTTACGTACGTGAGCACTTCTTCGGTAAATATCCAGAAACTGCTGCACTGGTTAAAGATATGTCCGACGACGAGATTTGGGCTCTGAACCGTGGCGGCCACGATCCTAAGAAAATCTACGCTGCACTGAAAAACGCGCAAGAAACCAAAGGCCGTGCAACTGTTATCCTTGCTCATACCGTTAAAGGTTATGGCATGGGTGAAACTGCCGAAGGTAAAAACATCGCGCACCAGGTTAAGAAAATGAACATGGACGGCGTGCGTTATGTCCGCGACCGTTTCAATGTGCCTGTGACCGATGCTGAAATCGAAAAACTGCCATACATTAAGTTCGAAGAAGGCAGCGAAGAGTACAAATATCTGCATGGCCAGCGTGAGAAACTGAACGGCTACCTGCCGACTCGTCTGCCAAAATTCACCGAGAAACTGGAACTGCCAACGCTGGCTGACTTCAGCTCTCTGTTAGAAGAGCAGAACAAAGAAATCTCCACCACTATCGCTTTCGTGCGTGCCCTGAACGTGATGCTGAAGAACCCGTCTATCAAAGACCGTTTGGTTCCAATCATTGCCGATGAAGCGCGTACTTTCGGTATGGAAGGTCTGTTCCGTCAGATTGGTATTTACAGCCCGAACGGCCAGCAGTACACCCCGCAGGACCGTGAGCAGGTTGCTTACTATAAAGAAGACGAGAAAGGTCAGATCCTGCAAGAAGGTATCAACGAACTGGGCGCAGGTTCATCCTGGTTGGCTGCAGCAACTTCTTACAGCACCAACGATCTGCCAATGATCCCGTTCTACATCTACTACTCCATGTTCGGTTTCCAACGTATTGGCGACCTGTGCTGGGCAGCAGGTGACCAACAGGCGCGTGGCTTCCTGGTCGGTGGTACTTCTGGTCGTACAACGCTTAACGGCGAAGGTCTGCAGCATGAAGATGGTCACAGCCACATTCAGTCTCTGACTATCCCTACCTGTATCTCTTACGATCCGTCTTACGCTTACGAAGTCGCTGTCATCATGCATGATGGTCTGGTGCGCATGTACGGTGAAGCGCAAGAGAACATTTATTACTACATCACTACGCTGAACGAAAACTACCACATGCCAGCCATGCCGGAAGGCGCGGAAGAAGGTATCCGTAAAGGTATCTACAAACTGGAAACTGTTGAAGGTAGCAAAGGTAAAGTTCAGCTGATGGGCTCTGGTTCTATCCTGCGTCACGTTCGTGAAGCGGCACAGATCCTGGCTAAAGACTACGGCGTGGGTTCTGATGTATTCAGCGTAACGTCCTTCACTGAACTGGCGCGTGATGGCCAGGATTGTGAGCGCTGGAACATGCTGCACCCAACTGCAGAACCACGTGTACCGTACGTTGCTCAGATTCTGAGCGATGCACCTGCAGTGGCATCTACTGACTATATGAAACTGTTCGCTGAGCAGATCCGTAACTTCATCCCGGCAAGCGATTACCGCGTACTGGGTACTGATGGCTTCGGTCGTTCAGACAGCCGCGAAAACCTGCGTCACCACTTCGAAGTGGACGCATCTTATGTGGTTGTTGCGGCACTTGGCGAACTGGCTAAACGTGGCGAAATCGATAAGAAAGTGGTGGCTGACGCTATCACCAAATTCAACATCGATGCAGATAAAGTCAACCCGCGTCTGGCATAAGAGGTAAAGAATAAAATGGCTATCGAAATCAACGTACCGGACATTGGTGCAGACGAAGTTGAAGTCACCGAAATCATGGTGAAAGTGGGCGACAAAGTTGAAGCTGAACAGTCGATCATTTCCGTGGAAGGTGATAAGGCTTCAATGGAAGTTCCTTCTCCGCAAGCAGGCGTGGTCAAAGAGATCAAAGTTGCGGTGGGTGACAAAGTTGAAACCGGCAAACTGATCATGATTTTCGAATCCGCCGAAGGTGCAGCGCAAGCTGCACCTGCAAAGGCAGAAGAGAAGAAAGAAGCAGCGCCAGCGGCCGCTCCAGCAGCAGCTGCAGCAAAAGAAGTGAACGTGCCTGACATCGGTGGTGACGAAGTAGAAGTTACCGAGATTATGGTTAAAGTTGGCGACAAAGTAGAAGCAGAGCAAAGCCTCATCACCGTTGAAGGTGATAAAGCTTCTATGGAAGTTCCGGCACCGTTCGCAGGCGTTGTAAAAGAAATCAAAATCAGCACCGGTGACAAAGTGTCCACAGGTTCTCTGATTATGGTCTTCGAAGTAGCAGGTGCTGCACCTGCGGCAACCGAAACTAAAGCTGAAGCCGCTCCGGCAGCAGCGCCAGCGGCATCTGCTGCAAAAGAAGTCAACGTGCCAGACATCGGCGGTGACGAAGTTGAAGTGACTGAAGTGATGGTTAAAGTGGGCGATAAAGTTGCCGCTGAACAATCACTGATCACCGTTGAAGGCGACAAAGCCTCTATGGAAGTCCCGGCTCCGTTTGCAGGTGTTGTTAAAGAAATCAAAATCAACACTGGCGACAAAGTGTCTACCGGTTCCTTGATTATGGTCTTCGAAGTAGAAGGCGCAGCACCGGCTCCAGCAGCTAAGCAAGAAGCCGCTCCAGCTTCTGCGCCAGCAGCTCAGAAACCAGCATCTGCACCAGCTAAAGCTGAAGGCAAAACTGAATTCGCTGAAAACGACGCTTACGTCCACGCAACTCCATTGATTCGTCGCCTGGCGCGCGAATTCGGTGTGAATCTGGCGAAAGTGAAAGGGACAGGCCGTAAAGGTCGTATCCTGCGCGAAGACGTTCAGACATACGTGAAAGACGCGGTTAAACGCGCTGAATCTGCACCTGCTGCTGCAACCGGCGGTGGTCTGCCAGGCATGCTGCCATGGCCGAAAGTTGATTTCAGCAAGTTTGGCGAAATCGAAGAAGTTGAATTGGGTCGTATCCAGAAAATCTCTGGTGCTAACCTGAGCCGTAACTGGGTAATGATCCCGCACGTTACGCACTTCGACAAAACGGATATCACCGAGCTTGAAGCGTTCCGTAAACAGCAGAACGTAGAAGCTGAGAAGAAAAAACTGGGCGTGAAAATTACGCCAGTGGTCTTCATCATGAAAGCCGTTGCTGCTGCACTTGAGCAAATGCCACGCTTCAACAGCTCCCTGTCTGAAGATGGCCAGAAGCTGACGCTGAAAAAATACATCAACATCGGTGTTGCAGTTGATACGCCAAACGGCCTGGTTGTTCCTGTCTTCAAAGATGTGAACAAGAAAGGTATCGTTGAGCTGTCTCACGAACTGATGGCTATCTCCAAAAAAGCTCGCGATGGCAAGCTGACTGCTGGCGAAATGCAGGGCGGTTGCTTCACCATTTCTAGCCTTGGCGGTATCGGGACGACTCACTTTGCGCCTATCGTTAATGCGCCAGAAGTGGCAATCCTGGGTGTCTCCAAGTCTTCGATGGAGCCAGTCTGGAACGGTAAAGAGTTCACTCCGCGTCTGATGATGCCGATGTCTCTGTCCTTCGACCACCGCGTGATTGACGGTGCTGATGGTGCGCGCTTCATCACCATCATCAACAACATGCTGGCCGATATTCGCCGCCTGGTGATGTAAGCCAAAAAGCCGGCCTTACGGTCGGCTTTTTTCTGGTAATCTCATGATGCTATTTGAGATTATCGGTGCAAAAACCAAATCGTTTGCCGTTTGTTGTTTCAAATTTGTTAACAATTTTGTAAACTGCGGGCGGATAGAACGTCCCGGTGGATGATGGGCGTTAAGACATAAAAATGACGTCAGACCCGCCGGAAATTAATTAAGAGGTCATGATGAGTACTGAAATCAAAACTCAGGTCGTGGTACTTGGGGCAGGTCCCGCAGGCTATTCTGCTGCCTTCCGTTGCGCTGATTTAGGTCTGGAAACTATTATCGTTGAACGTTACAGCACCCTCGGTGGTGTTTGTCTGAACGTTGGCTGTATCCCTTCTAAAGCCCTGTTGCACGTTGCTAAAGTCATCGAAGAAGCGAAAGCTTTGGCTGAGCACGGCATCGTTTTCGGTGAGCCGAAAACTGACATCGACAAAATCCGTACCTGGAAAGAAAAGGTTATCAACCAGTTGACTGGTGGCCTGTCCGGTATGGCAAAAGGTCGTAAAGTTAAAGTGGTGAATGGCCTGGGTAAATTTACCGGTGCTAACACCCTGGTTGTTGAAGGTGAGAATGGTCCAACTACCATCACCTTTGATAACGCGATTATCGCGGCGGGCTCCCGTCCGATTGAATTGCCGTTTATTCCACATGAAGACCCACGCGTTTGGGACTCTACCGACGCACTGGAACTGAAAACCGTACCAAAACGCCTGCTGGTTATGGGTGGCGGTATCATCGGTCTGGAAATGGGTACCGTTTACCATGCGCTGGGTTCAGATATTGACGTGGTTGAAATGTTTGACCAGGTTATCCCGGCTGCCGACAAAGACGTGGTGAAAGTATTCACTAAGCGTATCAGCAAGCAATTCAACTTGATGCTGGAAACCAAAGTGACTGCCGTTGAAGCCAAAGAAGATGGCATCTACGTCACAATGGAAGGCAAAAAAGCCCCAGCAGAACCACAGCGTTACGATGCTGTTCTGGTTGCAATCGGTCGTGTACCTAACGGTAAACTGCTGGATGCTGGTGCTGCAGGCGTTGAAGTTGACGATCGCGGTTTCATCCGCACCGACAAGCAAATGCGCACTAACGTGCCGCACATTTATGCTATCGGCGATATCGTTGGCCAACCAATGCTGGCACACAAAGGTGTTCACGAAGGCCACGTTGCGGCAGAAGTTATCGCGGGCATGAAGCACTACTTCGACCCGAAAGTGATTCCTTCTATTGCGTACACTGAGCCAGAAGTTGCATGGGTCGGTCTGACCGAGAAAGAAGCGAAAGAAAAAGGCATCAGCTACGAAACCGCCACCTTCCCGTGGGCTGCTTCTGGCCGTGCTATCGCTTCCGATTGCGCAGACGGTATGACCAAACTGATTTTCGACAAAGAAACTCACCGTGTTATCGGTGGTGCGATTGTCGGTACTAACGGCGGCGAGCTGTTGGGTGAAATCGGCCTGGCTATCGAAATGGGTTGTGACGCAGAAGACATCGCTCTCACCATCCACGCGCACCCGACTCTGCACGAGTCTGTAGGTCTGGCTGCTGAGATCTTTGAAGGTAGCATCACCGACCTGCCAAACCCGAAAGCGAAAAAGAAGTAATCGCCTGATGGTTAAGAAAAAAGCGGCCTGGGCCGCTTTTTTTTATTTCATTACTGCTGCACATCCTGCCAGGTCTTATCCGGATTGAATAGTTTTATTGCCTCCACCTGTTCAGCCGTCTGCTCACCCAAATCCTTCTGATAAATCACCCCCTGGTCATTCACCATAAAGGTCGTGACTCCGGTTTCGCCATACGCAACAGGCCAGGCAATTAACGCAAAACCATTCGCCATTTTCCCGTCTGCAATATAGCTCTTCTCACCACCCGGAGCGTCTGCACCCTGAGCGGTGAGAATACGGAAATGATAACCGTGATAACCCATACCTGGTTGTACCGGACTGAAGCTTGGGCCAAGTGGGCTGGGTGCCTCACCAGGAGACACCGGCCAATACAAGCCATCCTTCTTGCCTTCGCTGCTGGCAAATTTTTGGGCGTACTGTGTATCTAACTGATAGTAATCCTGCTGCGCGGCCACATAAGCCTGGATTGCCTGAATTGCGGAAAGCTCATTCAGGCCAATGGTGCGCGTGAGAATTTCGTCTGAGGCGCGTTGCATATCGAAATGCCAGCCAGCATCAGATTTCACCATCGGAATCGGCAACTGCCAGTTTTCTTGCCCGACGTTCAGATGCGCGGTATCTCCCTTTTGCTCGATGTTATGACTGACTTTCCAGTCGCGAATAAAGCGGGCTACGGCTTCAGGGTCGGCTTTTTCATCCGGCAGATACTGCCGCCAGTTATCACCAAGCACCTCTGTAAGCTTCGCTTCATTCTGATTAATCACTGCATTGGCAAACGAAGTGGCCGCCTGCTCGGGTGTGGAAAATTGCTGCTGCGCCTGAACAAAGGCAGGTAGCATCAGCATTACTAGTGCACTTAACTTCATACGATTTTTCATGATGCCTCCCCTTTAGCGGCGATGAATTTCACGATGTTCAGAACTACGGGCAGCGGCGCGCGGCTCGCGACTTGTTGATGAACGATTAAGACTTTGCTGACCACGCTGGTTTTGTGCCTGCCAGGAAGGGGAGCGACTGTCATTACCGCTGAACGCGTTAGAATGCGCCGATTGCACACGTTGCTGGCGTTGTTGCGGATTTTGCTGGTGCGTTTCACGACGCTGTTGTTGCTGCGCTGTTGGGTGATTTACCTGATTTTTTGCGGTGTCTCTGCGTTGTTGCTGTTGTTGACTGGTGGAATGGTTTACCTGTTGTTTCGCCGTATTCCTGCGGGCATCAGTCCCTTGCGAATCATAGCCCCGGTAGTTATTGCGCTGGGCAATCTGATTGAGTTGTTTAGATGATGCCTGACGTTGGGCATCGCGCGAAGCTAGCTGTGGTGCCGCTGCGTCAATTCTCCCTTTGTTCTGCTGCATCTGTGTTGCTGCCGCTTGTCGCTGGGCATTACGATTGACCGGCGCGTTTTGAGTGGCACTCAGGCCGCCCGCAACATTGCTCTGATGATAGCGTTGGGCAACGTTGTTGTCGTGGTACGGAACGCCGTTACGGTAGGCCGGATTGTGCTGCCAGGCCACATTGTTATTCTTGAGATTTTGCCCAGAAATGCGGTTGAAGTTATTCACGTTGTTAATGTTGATGTTATTGCCACCGCCGCCGTGATAACCACCATCATGATGATAATCGTCATCGTCGTGGCCCCAATCAACGTCACTGAACAATGCATAAGTGGTGGCGACGCCAAGGCTGAATCCGAGGCCATTCATAAAGCTGCTGGCAAACTGTTCCCCAGGAGGCGGTGGAAGATAAACCGGTGGATAAGCGGTGTTTGGCCAGGTGCCATAAACCGTCGATGGGTTGTAAGTCGGGACATACACCACTTGCGGATCGGTGGGCTCGATTTTAATAACCGTTTGCGCAGGTGCAGCAGTATTTGAAGAAGACGAACCGGTGCTGGCGGGAGAGGCTACAGTTGTATTCTGGTTTACCGTCACGGGCGTAGTGGTCACCGTTTGTTGTTCTGTGGATTTTAACGAACCTGTTTGTTGTGCCAGTAAACGCAATTTCTGCACGGAGTCCATGACATCTTTCGGTTGTGCTAAAAACGCGTCGCCCAGATTTTGTACCCACTCAGGATTTTCACCCATCAAGGCCATAAGCTGCGGGAAGGCGACGAGGGATTTTACACTCGGGTCCCATGGCTGATTCGACACGGCTTGAATGGCCGCATCACCTTGTAGCGTCGGGTTATCACGCGACCATTGTACCGCTTGCACCACGTTTGCGGGGTAGGTAGCCGCCATCAAGACCTGCGACATCAGCGAATCTGGATACAACGCAATGGGCGCAACCCATTGGTCGAGCTGAGCTGTGGTAAAAGTCGGTGTGGCGACTGCTGCTACAGGTGCCGCCGCCGGTGGAGTCGCTGTCGCGACTGGGGCAGGCTGCGCTACTGGTGCCACAGGAGCAGGCACGGGCTCGGCTGTCTGGCTTTTCACATACATCACTCCAGATACCGCTAAAATGCCGGCACTACCTATGAGGGCAAGGATATGAGGCTTGAATGGCAACTTCATTTAACTTCTCCTGGTGTTCAGAAGGACACCCTTGTTAGAGAGCAGTACCGGTAGGCTGCTATATCGCGGCGAGTATAGAGAGCTGATAGTTTAATTTTTAACTTAAACGGTGATTTTTGCCGAAAATGTTATCTGAAAGCGTGAAAGAATGTTTCGACCCGCGCTGCATGCGTACCGGTCAGAGGGGGCGTTGGGAGTTTGCAGGGTGGATTAGCGTAAAAACGACATCCACCCGTTATTGCGACGTTGTGGGTGGTCGGGTGTCGCTACGCTAACCCGACCTGCGAAGCTATCAAACTACAGGGTTATTACCACCAGACTTCTGCCTGAACCCCGGCCATAAATTCATTTTTGCTGTCGTCATTAAACTTGAACTGCGAAAGCTCGTTATCCAGGATATTAAGATAGGTACCGTAAAAACGGATTTCCGGGCGCGAACCCAGCAAGCTTGGTCCTACTTTCAGAGCGTGATACAGCGTTGTCTTATAACCTGATTCTTTCAGGTCGACGCCTTGTTCAGTTTTATTTTTCTGAGTAAACCAGCTTAACTCAACACCGGTCTGATTCCAGGTATCCCAAATCCACGCCGGGCGGATAACTGCGCGAAGGCTATTGAAATCGCTATGGGCACCGCTCTCATAGCTATACACATCTTCACCATGAGACCAGACCAATGCATTCGCCATAATGATTCGGTCTGCCAGATACATTTCACCCTGGGAAATCAGACGCCAGGCAATGCCATTAGAATGATCGCCATAGTAATAACGCCCAGCCGCCATAGAGTTGCTGGCACCGGAGAAGTTGGAGAAGCTGCTGGCATAGGAGTTGTTGGCAACCTGGAGTGTGAATTCATTGAAGGCATCACGCGGCAGTTCCTGGCGGACGATAGCGGTGGTCATCCAGGTGTCCTTCAATTTAAAGAAGGAGCCATTGTCTTCATTGGTTTTCTGATCGTCGGTTTTATTGGCAAACGCGTATTTACCCATCAGCGATAAAGAACCATCCTGCCAGAGAGGAATATTGCGGTAGCGTAAATCCACAGAGTTGGTATTCATTTGCGTGGTGTGGCTGAAATCACGTGAATACACGTCTACGTCGTTGCGGCTAACGGATGCGTCCAGTTGTCCCGGCCCCAGGTCCCAGTTTTGGATACCCACGGCAGCGGCAACATCAGTGGTGAGTGTTTTCCAGTCGAGCATCTGGATTTCATATTCGGGCAGTTTATGTTTCCCGACCCAAAAATCTGCCTCTTGCGCGAAGGGAAGGAAGCCTCTGGTGGTCAGGAATATATCGCTGAACTGCAGAATGTTTTCATTATCACTATCACCAAACCAGGCATCATTATATTGCTCACCGACGTTGCCATCATAAGTAACAATAGCGTTGGCGGTCTTCCCATCCTGGTTATAGACCCGCTGATTTAAGGTCAAATCGAACCAGCCGCTCATCTCATTACCAAAGCGCCCGAGCGATCCCGCGGCATAGGTTTGCGCTGAACCACGGTTTGAGGCCGCCCAGCCTGAGCGGAAGTAACCCTGATAGCTAAAGCCGATATCATCTTTTATAAATTTGCTGATGTCTTTCAGCGTGACGCTTTCTACGCTGGTTTTACCACCCTCGTGATTAATAACGGCAACTTTCTGCGTTGCTTTCACTGGCGTTGGAGACGATATATCACCAACAGGTTTATTCTCGTTCTCTATATTATCCGCAGCTGGCGATAATTCTGTTTGTGTTGCCTGGGCGATTTGCGCAGGCGTATTTTTTTCTAAACTAGCGACTTTGTTTTTATAAGTGACTAATTCATTCTGCGTTTTTTTTAATTCGGTTTGGTTTTCTGATAATTGGTTTTCAAGAAGTTCAAGACGCTGCTCAATGGTCAATTTAGCCGCCAGAACATTCGTTGATGATAGAGCCAGAAGTATTGATAAAGACAATAAGCTAACCTTCAATGGACTTGAATACATAAAGTACCTCTAAATATAATTATTATTCTCCTTCAGCCAGACGACCGAAGGAGGGTAAATCAAACAATGACTATTGTGCAGCTTGGTTGGTATTCACTTTATTTGCGGCAATAACAAAAGGGAGGTAAATCAAAGTTGAGATAGCCAGGCACAATAACCCAACAAAGAGCGCGAGCCAGTTTCCTCCCGTTCCGAAGAAGGCAATCAATGGGCCAGGTGTTGTCCACGGGACGGCATAAGCAATCGGCGGGATAATTTCCATGGTGACGAAGAAATAACCCACTAAAGAGTTAACAAAAGGCACCATAATAAACGGAATAATCAGGATAGGGTTCAGAACAACGGGTAGGCCAAAAATAATAGGTTCGTTAATATTAAACAGACCAGGGACAAAAGCCATTTTTGCCATGTCACGATAATCAGCGCGGCGTGAAGCAATAAATATTGCCAACAATAAACCCAGCGTCATGCCTGAACCGCCATAGTTGGCGAATGCGTCGTTTATACCACCCCAGGTAATCGGATAAGGAGCACCCCAGGTCGTACCATTAGATGCGGCAAATGAGAGGTTTTCCAGGTTAGCTTCAGAGAAAATAGTTTCACGAATAGCCGCAACGGTATTTGGACCGTGGATACCTAAAACCCACAAGAAGTTAGCGACAACACCAAGAATGAGTACGGCAAAAATATTGGTACCCATATTTTTCAATGGAGCTTGAATCAATGTGTAAATCAATTCATTCAAACCATTTGGCGAGATTTTTGTCAGGCAATAGTTAACAACCGAGAAGAAAATCATCACACAGAAAATAGGGATCAGAACTTTAAAAGAACGGGCAACCGCTGGTGGAACGGCGTCAGGCATCGTGATGGTGATCCTGGGGTTACGCGACAGACGGCAAAAAATCTCGCTGGTCAACATCGCGACAATAATGGCGACAAAAAGCCCCTGCGGCCCTAAATATTGGGTGGTTAAATAAGCCTGGCCACCTACCATTTGGTATGGCGTATAAACCACGAAGAAGGCACCAATTGCCGTCAGTCCACAGAGTAAATCATCCTGTTGGTAGTTGATGGCGATATTACGAGCGACCAGGAAGGCAATCATGATCGACATGATATTGACCGAGCCATTCATGACTGGAGAGAATATTTTTTGCGCCTCTGCTAAATTTGGGAATAGGGCACCCAAATGTAAAATAGAGGCGATAAAACCATCTGGCGATAGAATAGCAAAGTTAATTAAAACAATGAGCGAACTTGCCATTACGATCGGGAATGACAGAATAAAGGCATCGCGAATTGCAGAGATATGTATCTGAGAATTTAATTTAATAGCAACTGGGACAAGGATTTTTTCCATGCCGCGTTCAAAGGAATCCATTAAACTCATGTCGAGTCCTTTATAGTTATGTGGATATAAATTGGGTAATTAAATGTCTAAATATTATGGGGCGCAGGATCAGCAAGCTAAGTTCAGCAATTAATCTGCTTCGTAATCTAATTACCCAGTGTAAGGAAGGTTAATAGCTGGCGAGCAGACTGAGTGCACTTTCTAATACTGTTTTTCCATCCATTTGTCCGTAATGCTTCATATCGATGACAGCGACCGGAATTTTTCCCTGGGTAATTTCTTCGATTTCACTTTTCTGGAAGCGTACCTGTGGCCCGAGCAGTACGATATCTGCTTCGTTTTTCTTTATTTTGTCTTTAGCTTCAGATATTGCCAATGCATTAATATTGACTTCAATATTTCCGGCGGCGGCATGCTCTTTCATGCGTTTAACGAGCATGCTCGTGGACATTCCAGCGGCACAAACTAATAATATATTTTTCATTCTCACCTTCTCATATATGCTGATGTTCAGACAGGGAGTAACTTAATGATTATCTGTCCCAGCATCTGCAATTTTGATCACAGTTAGTAAGGGCTGACTTGTTTAAAAAAACCAATAAAAATGAACATGTGATTCTACTTTAAGTGAAAAATATTATAATGCATTGTTTTTAAAAGGATTGTGGAGGTTCAAAAGTGGTTTACAAAGAGATAATTAACCTACTAAAAAATAGAATAAGCAGCCCGATGTCCAATATTGGCGATATTCTTCCTCCGGAAAAGGAGCTGGCGGAATTCTACAATGTCTCCCGTAATACCCTGAGAAAAGCACTAAAAGTTCTGGAAGATGATGGGCTTATCGAACGCAGGCACGGCTCGGGTACTTACTTAAGGAACAAGCATTTTCAGGCATTCGTGACGCATCTGGATAGCTTTACGGAAATCGCCAGAAGCGAAGGGAAAAAGCCATCCAGTAAAGTATTGCGATTTGAAATGCAGTCGGCCTCAGAGGAAATTGCCAACCGCTTGCAGCTTGTAGCGGGTGAACCTGTTTATTACTCAAAACGGCTTCGCCATATTGATAATATCCCTATGCAGGTTGAGGAAACCTGGCTTTCGGTCAATCGGTTTCCTGACCTGACGGTTAATCATATGAAAACGTCAAAATTTTCATATATTGAAGATGAATGTAAGGTCATCATCCAGGGCTGTTATGAGTCTTTCCAGCCGATGCTCCCTTCTCAGGAGATCGCTAAAATGCTCCACCTCAGCGTCCGTGACCCCATTATTAAAATGGAGACACAATCAATAGATGAGAGCAACAATCCCATTGATTACTCGATTCTCTACACCAACGTGTTCGAGTTTCAGGTTAAATACTTCTTACCCCGTAAAATGCCGCAATCCGCAAACTGACATATGTTACTGGCCGGGGCGTTAATTCAGTATGGCGATCACACTTCCCGGCAAAAAAGTTGTTCAGAAAAGTCAGAATAATTGCACATGTCGCCATGATTATTTAAAAACCGCTTCTAACCCTCTGTGTATTGGCTTTTTTAACAGGTTCAAAAGTGGTTCAACTGCTTGTTGGGCGGTGACTTGCTAATTGATCTCCTGGTTCATTAAGATTGTTTTGTCTTCACTCGATAATTAAAAACTGAATCAGATCAGTTATTTTTCACTCCGCTTACCGGGTAATCCTGAAGGAACCAACCGCATGAAAATTGCTGCATTTGATATCGGTGGTACGGCACTCAAAATGGGCGTTATTCACTCTGATGGAGAAATGCTGGAAAAAGGAAAGCAGTCAATTAACGACAGTGATGGCGAACAAATTTTGCAGGCAATTCTGTCATGGATTGCGGCACATCCTGAATGTGAAGGGATAGCGATCAGCGCACCGGGCTACGTCAATCCACACACAGGTTTTATTGAAATGGGCGGGGCTATTCGCAAGTTTGATAATTTCGCTATCAAAGCGTGGTTGCAGGAACAAACCCATCTCCCGGTTGCCATTGAAAACGATGCAAACTGTGTGCTGCTTGCCGAACGCTGGCAGGGCAAAGCGTCTGAGATGGCCAACTTCCTGGTGTTGACCATTGGAACTGGCATTGGCGGGGCGATTTTCTGTAATAACCAACTGGTACACGGGGCTCGTTTTCGTGCGGGCGAGTTCGGCTATATGTTGACCGAACGTGCTGGCCCGCGCGCAGTGCCCAACTACACCATGAATGGAACCTGCACAATGCGCGTCCTGCGTCAGCATTATGCTGATTACGTAGGTAAGTCGTTGGAAGATGTGACCGGAGAAGACGTTTTTGATCGTTATGATGCGGGCGATGTTGTTTGCCAGCGTCTGGTTGCGGAGTTTTTTAACGGCATTGGGACAGGTCTCTATAACCTCGTCAATTTATTCGATCCGCAAAAGATTCTGGTGGGTGGCGGTATTGTCGAACGCCCCGGATTTCTTGCGCTGCTTCGCGAACATCTGGCCTGGTTCACGATTGGCGAGTATGTCGATACCGTCAGCCATGGCAATGACGCCGGACTTATCGGCGCGGTCTACCATTTCAATCAGCAATACCGGTCGCAGACTCGCGATCTCTAATTGAGGGAAAGAATATGTCCGGATTTAAAGATGGGTTTCTGTGGGGCGGCGCGGTTGCCGCTCATCAGTTGGAAGGCGGCTGGAAAGAAGGTGGCAAAGGAATAAGCGTTGCCGATGTTATGACCGCTGGCGCGCATGGCGTTCCACGTGAAATTACTGACGGCGTACTGCCGGGTAAAAACTATCCGAATCATGAGGCGATAGATTTCTACCATCGCTATAAAGAAGACATCAAACTGTTTGCCGAGATGGGCTTTAAATGTTTCCGCACCTCCATCGCCTGGACGCGCATCTTTCCGTTAGGGGATGAACTGGAGCCAAATGAAGCGGGTCTGCAATTTTACGATGACTTGTTTGATGAGTGCCTTAAGCACGGTATCGAACCGGTTATCACGCTGTCGCATTTCGAAATGCCTTACCATTTGGTATCCGAATATGGCGGCTGGCGTAATCGTAAGCTCATCGATTTCTTCGTGCGTTTTGCCAAAGTGGTCTTCACGCGTTATCAGCATAAAGTGAAGTACTGGATGACCTTTAACGAGATCAACAACCAGGCTAACTTCCACGAAGATTTTGCACCGTTTACTAACTCAGGTCTGAAGTACGAACCAGGCGAAGATCGCGAGCCGGTAATGTTCCAGGCAGCGCACTACGAACTGGTCGCCAGTGCACTGGCGGTGCGTGCGGCACGTGAGATCAACCCAGATCTACTGGTCGGCTGCATGATCGCAATGTGCCCAATTTACCCGCTGAGCTGTGCGCCTAACGATATGATGATGGCGATGAATGCTATGCATCGCCGTTACTGGTTTACCGATGTTCACGTACGCGGTAAGTATCCTCAGCATCTGCTCAATTACTTTGAACGCCGTGGCTTCAAGTTAGATATCACCGGGGAAGATCTCGCCGCACTTGAGCAGGGCTGTGTCGATTACATTGGCTTTAGCTACTACATGTCGTTTGCTACCAAAGCTACGGACGATAACCCGCAGCTTGATTACGATGAATCTAAGAGCCTGGTTTCTAACCCGTATGTCCAGAAATCTGACTGGGGCTGGCAGATTGACCCTGTCGGGCTTCGTTACTCGCTGAACTGGTTCTGGGACCATTACCAGCTGCCGCTGTTTATTGTTGAAAACGGCTTTGGCGCGATTGATGTGCAGGGAAGCGATGGCGTAGTTGATGACCAATACCGCATTGACTATATGTCTGCCCATATCGCTGAAATGAAAAAAGCGGTGGTTGAGGACGGCGTCGATCTGATGGGTTACACCCCGTGGGGATGTATTGACCTGGTTTCTGCGGGTACCGGCGAGATGAAAAAACGTTACGGCTTTATTTACGTAGATAAAGATAACGAAGGTAATGGAACGCTGGACCGTAGCCGTAAGAAATCCTTTGGCTGGTATAAAGACGTGATTTCCTCTAATGGTGAAAATCTTTAATACCTCTTTGGCTGATAATGAGTAAGAAGTTTACATAAGGGCTGATGGTTTTTTAACATCAGCCCTTTTTGTATCTGCCGGGTAAAAATTTCAAAAATAAGGCGCAAAAAGCTGTCTCGCCAACGCCCAAAAAGAGCTGCAAAGGTCATATCGAAAAGTAATATTTTGCCCTTAACGATTCAGCAAGTATTTAATGTTGCTTTTTTGTAAACACATTAACACCCCCTGAAAATCCTGCTATGCTGCCGACGCGGAACCGGGCATTGACCCTACAACTGCTGTTTCACAGGAGCGTGAAGAGAATAGCCGGAACCGAAATGACAATGAGAGCGAGGAGAACCGTCGTGCTAGAAGAATACCGTAAGCACGTAGCCGAACGTGCTGCAGATGGGATTGTTCCAAAACCTTTAGAAGCATCCCAAAT
>DASXXQ010000002.1:0-14475 GCA_036502985.1 Buttiauxella sp. | reverse complement strand
CCATCATGCCAGTAACTTGATCGAATAAACCCATGACCGTGTCCTCTGCAATCACGAAGTGTGCATTAGAAGTGTAGTCAATCACGGGCAGGTTAAGACGATTTTGCCAAATGCGCCCCGGTCAAGATGCTCCAGCGCCTGCGGGAGTTCGTCAAAATGGTAGATCGTTTCGATGACCGGTTTGATGCCATTAGCGTCAATAGCGCGGGTGAAATCCTCAAGCGCACGGCGATGCCCAACACCAACTCCCTGAATAACAGGAGATTTCAACAGCAGTTCACCTACCGGACCAGTGAATTCAAAACCATCCAGCACACCAATCACCGAAATACGCCCATGAACGGCCACCGCGCGGAGGGAATTTGCCAGATTTGCACCGCCAACAGTCTCGATAATATGGTCGATACCGCGATCCTGAGTCTGTTCGTAAATTGCCTCGACCCAGTTGCCTTTTAGACGATTGATACCGTGACGGGCGCCCAGGGCTTTTGCTCGTGCCAGCTTTTCATCGCTAGCCGAGGTAACAAATACATCTGCACCATGGGCTTTGGCAATTTGCAGGGCAAACATGGCAACACCGCCTGTCCCTTGCACCAGCACTGACTGTCCGGCGCGTAAACCACCGCGCTCCACCAGCGCAAACCAGGCGGTTAAACCCGCACAGGGTAAGGTGCTGGCTTGAATATCATCAAGACTGGCAGGCGATGCAACCAGCCAGTTTTCATTCATCACCACATATTCGGCCAGAACACCCTGGTAAATCCCACCGAGCGTACGATACGGCGGAGTACGGGCATTGCCGTTTGGCTTGCCGTCTATCCAGTCGGGTGAAAATGTTGAGATAACGCGGGAGCCTGGACTAAAGCGGGTGACACCTTCGCCGATGCTTTCCACCACGCCGGCCATGTCTGAAGCGGGAGTAAATGGGAAGGAAAGTGATAACGGCATGGTTCCTTCAATCACCATTTTATCGCGATAGTTGAGGGATACCGCGTTTACCCGAACCAGAACCTCACCAGGGCCTGGAGTCGGAATCGCGGCTGTCGACAGCATCAGATTTTTGCGCCCAATAGCGTGCATGGACCAGCGCTGCATTGTTTTGCTCATCATTCTTACCTCAGGATAGGGTTAATTCATCACCATCAAAAGTATATCTTTGACCTGTTCTCACCAGTGGCGATAGATTCTCCATATATTGATTCCAAAATGGATACAAACGATGAGCGAGCAACTGAAGGGGATTTCTGTTTTTGTTACGGCGGTGGAAGCGGGCAGTTTCTCTCTTGCGGCGGCACGCCTGCATCTTTCACGTTCGGCCGTCGGGAAAACGATTTCTCAACTCGAGCAAAGATTGGGCGTGCGGCTTTTTCAACGCACCACGCGAAGCCTGACCTTAACTGACGACGGTGCGCTTTTCTACGAGCACTGCCTGCGCGCTCTGGAAGAAATTCAAATCGCCACAGCGCTGCTCGACAACGGAAAACGGACGGTTCGCGGGCGGCTGAGAGTCTCAATGCCGATGCTGTATGGACGAATGTGCATCGCACCGTTACTGACAGAGTTTGCAAGCCAGCATCCTGACCTGAGAATGGAATTACTTTTTAGCGACAGAGTTTCAGACCTGATTGAAGACGGGCTGGATTTGGTTATCCGCAACGGAATATTACCGGACAGCAGCGGCCTGATTGCTCGCCGCATTGGTTCGCACCGCATGATGATTTGTGCGTCACCGGACTACCTGGCCCGACGTGGCGAACCGCAAACCATTGACGCTCTTTCACAACATGAAGTGATTAACTATATCAATGCTGGCATACCACACCGTTGGATTATCCCTGAAGATAACGGCAAAACACGGGAGTTTATCCCCAAATCACGTCTGTTAATGGATGAATTACAGTCGATTTCTGAAGCAGCACTTTCAGGGTTTGGAATTGCGTTGTTGCCCTGCTGGCTGATTGAAGAAGAGTTACAGAATGGGAAACTGGTGAGGATATTGCGAAATTACCGGGAAAATGTGTATGAGACCCATGCAGTATGGCTCCAGACACCCCATCTGCCGCTAAAAATCCGGTTGGCAGTGGATATGCTGGTGAGCAGATTGCCCACCAGCATTATCTGACTTAGATATCGATGTTCGCCGCTTTCAGGGCGTTTTCTTCGATAAATGCACGGCGAGGTTCAACCGCATCGCCCATCAGGGTAGTGAACAGCTGGTCGGCTGCAATCGCGTCTTTAACAGTAACGCGGAGCATACGACGGCTCTGTGGGTCCATTGTGGTTTCCCACAGCTGGTCCGGGTTCATTTCACCCAACCCTTTATAACGCTGAATAGACAGGCCACGACGGGACTCTTTCACCAGCCATTCCAGCGCCTGCTCGAAGCTGGCAACAGGCTGACGACGTTCGCCACGTTCGATAAACGCGTCTTCTTCGATAAGCCCACGCAGTTTCTCGCCGAGAGTACAGATACGGCGATATTCGCCGCCGACGATAAATTCGTGCTCCAGCGGGTAGTCAGTATCAACACCGTGGGTACGAACACGAATCACTGGCTCGAAGATGTTACGTTCGCGGTTTTCGCGTACCAGAGAGTTCCAGGTGCTGCCGTGTTGCTCGTTTTCATTCAGCGCGGTAACCAGTGCAGTAACCCATTCGGTCACTTTGCTTTCGTCAGCCAAATCGGCCTCAGCAAGCGTTGAGTGATAAACCAGGTTATTGAGCAAGTTGCGCGGATAACGGCGTTCCATACGACCAATCATTTTCTGGCAGGCATTGAACTCAGACACCAGTTTTTCCAGCGCTTCGCCAGCAATCGCTGGTGCGTTGGCATTGGTGTGCAGCGTTGCGCCATCCAGTGCGATTGAAATCTGATACTGGTCCATCGCTTCATCATCTTTGATGTACTGCTCTTGCTTGCCTTTCTTCACTTTGTACAGCGGTGGCTGAGCGATATACACATGGCCACGCTCAACGATTTCAGGCATTTGACGATAGAAGAAGGTCAGCAGCAGAGTACGGATGTGTGAACCATCGACGTCCGCATCCGTCATGATGATGATGCTGTGATAACGCAGTTTGTCCGGGTTGTATTCGTCACGACCAATGCCGCAACCCAACGCGGTGATAAGCGTAGCGACTTCCTGAGAGGCGAGCATTTTATCAAAGCGCGCTTTCTCGACGTTCAGAATTTTACCTTTCAGCGGCAGGATCGCCTGGTTTTTACGGTTACGCCCCTGTTTTGCAGAGCCGCCCGCGGAGTCCCCTTCCACAAGGTACAGTTCGGAGTGTGCCGGGTCGCGTTCCTGGCAATCAGCCAGTTTGCCTGGCAAGCCTGCCAAATCCAGCGCGCCTTTACGACGAGTCATTTCACGAGCACGACGCGCTGCTTCACGAGCACGAGCTGCATCAATAATTTTACCGACGACGATTTTCGCGTCAGACGGGTGTTCCAGCAAGTATTCAGACAGCAGTTCGTTCATCTGCTGCTCAACCGCCGTTTTCACTTCAGAAGAAACCAGTTTGTCCTTGGTCTGAGAAGAGAATTTAGGGTCTGGTACTTTTACAGAAACAACAGCAATCAGGCCTTCACGGGCATCGTCACCGGTGGCGCTAACTTTCGCTTTTTTGCTGTAACCTTCTTTTTCCATATACGCATTCAGCGTACGCGTCATTGCCGAGCGGAAACCGGCCAGGTGCGTACCACCATCGCGCTGAGGGATGTTGTTGGTAAAGCAGTAGATATTTTCCTGGAAACCGTCGTTCCACTGCAACGCCACTTCTACGCCAATGCCGTCTTTTTCGGTGCTGAAATAGAACACAGTTGGGTGAATTGGGGTTTTGTTTTTGTTGAGGTACTCAACAAACGCACGGATACCACCTTCATAATGGAAGTGGTCTTGACGGCCATCACGCTTATCAATCAAGCGGATAGAAACACCGGAGTTCAGGAACGACAGTTCGCGCAGGCGTTTTGCCAGAATGTCGTATTCAAACTCAATCACGTTGGTGAAGGTTTCATGGCTTGGCCAGAAACGAACTTGCGTACCGGTAACATCGGCATCGCCCGTCACTGCCAGCGGAGCCTGTGGCACACCGTGGATGTAGGTTTGCTGGTGAACTTTGCCTTCGCGGCGAATCAGCAGTTCCAGCTTCTGGGACAGGGCGTTAACAACAGAAACACCCACGCCGTGCAGACCGCCAGAAACTTTGTAGGAGTTGTCATCGAACTTACCACCGGCGTGAAGCACGGTCATGATAACTTCGGCAGCAGACACACCTTCTTCCGGGTGAATACCGGTAGGAATACCACGACCATCATCGGTTACTGAAACAGAGTTATCAGCATGAATGGTGACAACGATGTCTTTACAGTGACCGGCAAGTGCTTCGTCGATAGCGTTATCTACGACCTCAAATACCATGTGGTGCAGACCGGTGCCGTCATCCGTATCACCGATATACATTCCCGGGCGCTTACGTACCGCATCCAGCCCTTTAAGGACTTTGATACTGGAGGAGTCATAAGAATTCGACATCAACGTTTCTCGCTCATTTATTCTTGGGTTAATCCGTTATTTTACCCTGATCCACGGCGAACATCTTCGAATTTTTGTCCGCCATATCCATCACATGTTCTGCGCTTATCGCGCTAACAAAAACTTGTGATTCCGTCGCCTTTAACCGGCTGGCTAATAGACCACGGCGTGCATCATCTAGTTCAGAGGCAAAATCATCTATCAGATACAGGCAACGCCGCCCGTTCTGTCGGGTGAGAAACTCACCCTGCGCCAGTCGTAAGGCGCACATCAGTAATTTAAGCTGCCCGCGCGACAACGTATCTTCAACCGGCGCACCGTCAGCACGGATCCGAAAATCAGCTTTGTGGGGGCCGTGGGCGGTGTAGGTCAGCATTCGATCGCGTTCGAAGTTGCGTTCCAGTAGCTCGCCATAGTCACTCTCTTTTTCCCAGCCGCGCTGGAAGGAGAAGTTAAGCGAGAACTCCGGTAGAAATTGCGCGCAGGTATCAGCCATATCATCGGCAATGGCTGCACTGTACTCGGCACGCCAGCGGCTAATTTTCTCCGCTAGTGGGATAAGTTCTTGATCCCATGGTCGCAGTTGCGCATAGCGCGTTACCTGTCGCAACGCAGCGTTGCGTTGCTTAAGTAGGCGCTTGAGATTGCTCCAGGCGACAAAAAATCCTGGTTCGTTGTGGAAACATCCCCAATCGAGGAACGCTCTACGGTATTTAGGGCCACCGTTAAGCAGTGTAAACCCCTCAGGGGTGATCAGCTGCATGGGCATCAGCAGTGCCAGTTCAGCAACTTTGTGGCCGTCGCTGCCGTCGATGCGCACTTTGCTATCGCCCGCACGGTCTTTGGTCAGGCCAACGGCGGTTTCCCGCTCGCCATTTTGGATACGCCCGTGCAGGACAAAGGATTCTTGTTCATGACGAATAACGCGCTCAATTTTCAAACTGCGAAAAGCGCGCCCGTGTCCGAGGGTATAAATCGCCTCCAACACGCTGGTTTTGCCACTTCCGTTGGCTCCGACCAGGAAATTAAACCCTGGAGACAAAGCCAGATCCGCATCTTCGATATTTCGAAAGTCTTTAATCAACAAACGCGACAGCGACATATTTAACTCACTACCAGGGCGTTATCGGCGCAGTTAGTCTGATTACGGCCAGCGCGCAACAACCGGAGCGTACGGAAGTACGTGAGGATTGTGAGCACTGCCCGGAACCAGAATAACAAGTAAGATAACCCGATACTAAAGACGCATTGGCATGACGACGTAGGCCGCAGCCTGCGAAGCTGCATCTTCAATCTGCACGCTGGAAACAGAGTCGGTCAGCAAAATGCGTACGTTCTCGCACTTCAGCGCGTTCAGAACGTCCAGCACGTAACTGACGTTAAAGCCGATTTCCATATCTGTGCCATCGTAGGTGACGTCCAGAATCTCTTCGGCTTCTTCTTGTTCCGGGTTGTTGGCCGTGATTTTCAGCTGATTTGCAATCACCTGAAGGCGAACACCGCGGAACTTCTCGTTCGACAAAATAGCCGCACGGGAGAACGCTTGCTTCAGCAAATCACAGCTGGCATCCAGATGTTTGTCCGGATTCTTCGGCAACACGCGACGATAGTCAGGGAAACGGCCATCAACCAGTTTAGAGGTGAAGATAAAATCACCAACGTGTGCACGAATGTTGTTGCTACCAATTTGTATGCGCAGTGGCGAATCGCCGCCATCAAGCATACGCATCAGCTCAATCACGCCTTTACGCGGCACGATCACCGAATGATTAGGCAAAGACTGGCCTACCGGCATAGAACACACAGCCAGGCGGTGACCATCGGTCGCCACGGTGCGCAATTCTTCACCTTCAGTTTCAAACAACATGCCGTTCAAATAGTAGCGAACGTCCTGGTGCGCCATAGAAAACTGCGTGGCTTCAATCAGACGTTTCATGGTCGCTTGCGGGAGCGTGAATTCAACTTCGCTCTGCCAGTCGTCCAGATTAGGGAAATCCGTCGCCGGTAGCGTTGAAAGCGAGAAACGGCTACGGCCAGAGCGCACCAGCATGCGGTCGCCTTCAAGCTGAACAGCGATTTCCGCACCTTCTGGCAAACCACGACAGATATCGAAAAATTTACGTGCAGGCACCGTTGTAGCGCCCGCTTCATGCGGTTGCACTAAAGCGACACGCGCCACCATCTCCATTTCCAGGTCAGTACCTGTTAATGAAAGCGTTCCTTCCGCGACTTGCAACAGCAGGTTGCCGAGAATCGGTAACGTCGGACGGCCACCTAATGGGCCACTCACCTGTTGCAGCGGTTTTAATAAAGTTTCACGTTCAACGGTAAATTTCATAGCGTCACGAAGATAATGTTCTGATTAAGTTGGAGAAATCTTCTTTGATGTCGTGGCTTTCTTCACGTAACTGCTCAATCTTACGGCAGGCGTGCAGTACCGTAGTATGGTCGCGGCCACCAAAGGCGTCGCCGATTTCTGGCAAGCTATGGTTTGTCAGTTCCTTCGCCAGAGCCATTGCCATTTGACGTGGACGGGCAACAGAGCGGGAACGACGCTTGGACAACAGGTCAGCAATCTTGATTTTATAATACTCTGCCACCGTCTTCTGGATATTATCGATGGTAACGAGTTTCTCTTGCAGCGCGAGCAAGTCACGCAATGCTTCACGCACGAAGTCGATGGTAATTGCCCGGCCAGTAAAGTTGGCGTTGGCAATAACACGGTTCAATGCCCCTTCAAGCTCACGCACGTTTGAACGTAAACGCTTAGCAATAAAGAAAGCAACTTCGCCCGGCAGACGAATATCGTTCTCGTCAGCTTTTTTCATCAGGATCGCAACACGTGTTTCTAATTCAGGCGGTTCGATGGCAACGGTTAATCCCCAACCGAAGCGGGATTTCAGACGATCCTCAACACCGTTGATCTCTTTTGGATAACGATCCGACGTCAGAATGATCTGTTGGTTACCTTCAAGAAGTGCGTTGAAGGTGTGGAAGAATTCTTCCTGTGAACGCTCTTTATTCGCAAAGAATTGAATGTCATCAATGAGCAGCGCATCAACAGAACGATAGTAACGTTTGAACTCTTCAATCGCGTTATTTTGCAGCGCTTTTACCATGTCTTGCACGAAGCGTTCGGAGTGCATATACACCACCTTCGCATTCGGTTTGCGCGCAATAATGCCGTTGCCCACAGCATGCAACAGGTGAGTTTTACCCAGACCAGTGCCGCCATAAAGAAATAAAGGGTTATACGCGCCGCCTGGGTTATCAGCCACCTGACGCGCCGCCGCGCGAGCCAGTTGGTTAGACTTACCCTCAACGAAGTTATCAAACGTATGCTTTACGTTGACGTTAGAACGGTATAGCTGTTCAGCCGGAGCCGGAAGGTTATCCCAGCTTGGGCGATGATGAGTTGTAGGGCGCGCAATGTGCGCAGGAGCAGTAGTAGCAACAGTCTGCTGGGTGAGTACTTGACTGACCGGTTTGCTGCCTACTTCGAAACGCAGAACGGGTGCATCATTACCACAAAAATCATTGAGCAAGCCATTGATGTTATTGAGGTACTTGTCGCGAACCCAGTCGAGAACAAAACGGTTTGGCGCATACAAGGCCAGCGTGTTATCGCTAAGTTCCGCCTGTAGGGGGCGTATCCACATACTAAATTCTGTGGCTGGTAACTCATCCTGCAATCGGGCAAGACACTGCTGCCAAAGCGAAAGTGACACGGCGGACTCCACTCGAACAAAGTCGATAAAATGACGAAGACTGAAAGTTTATATTCATGATTGTTGACACACGCCGACTCTTCCTCATCGGAACCCCGGTACGGGAAGCGTGCGAACCGCTATCTGCGGTTTACCCCAGGGTGAACGCTAAAGGATCACGATCGGGACCGCGGATCATAGCCTAAAGTGCGCCAGAGATCTTCTGTTTCTCACAGTTTCTTCCCGATTTATCCACAGGGCTATTTTGTGGACTCTAAGTGTAAACGATCCTGCCAGACACGCATTGCGTTACACTCCTATATTGGAAAATTTAATGAGTAGCGCACAAAATCGCCTTAACTGATCTAAGTAAGATCCCCAACGATCCTTGCGCTTTAATAGAGACGCCGTATAATTCCCCACCCGTCGCGTGTTACCACGTCTTTATTTTGGTCAGATCCTGGTCGTTTTAAGGGTCAAAAAGCGAATTAAGGTACGGGAATTAAGGAAAGAGAATTGACTCCGGAGTGTACAATTATTACAATCCGGCCTCTTTAATCAGCCACACTGAGGCGTAGGTCGTTTGCAGTTTATGCAGGGCTTCGCGCTAACCCAGTGAAATTTATCCAAGTTTAGGTAGAAATCGCCATGAAACGCACTTTTCAACCGTCTGTACTGAAGCGCAACCGTTCTCACGGCTTCCGTGCTCGTATGGCTACAAAAAATGGTCGTCAGGTACTGGCACGTCGTCGTGCTAAAGGCCGTTCTCGTCTGACCGTTTCTAAGTAATAAAAGCTAACCCCTGAGTGGTTAAGCTCGCATTTCCCAGGGAGTTACGCTTGTTAACTCCCACTCATTTCACTTTCGTCTTCCAGCAACCTCAACGGGCTGGCACGCCGCAAATCACCATCCTCGGCCGCCTTAATTCGCTGGGGCATCCCCGCATCGGTCTTACAGTCGCTAAGAAAAATGTTAAACGTGCACACGAACGCAATCGGATTAAACGTCTGACGCGTGAGAGTTTCCGTTTGCGTCAGCACGAACTTCCGCCTATGGATTTCGTGGTAGTGGCTAAGAAAGGGGTTGCAGACCTGGATAACCGGGCTTTATCGGAAGCATTGGAAAAGTTATGGCGCCGTCACTGTCGCCTGTCTCCCGGCTCTTGATAGGCCTGATAAAGGTCTATCAGCGCCTGATAAGTCCGCTTCTCGGGCCGCATTGTCGTTTTACTCCAACCTGTTCTCACTACGGAATTGAGGCATTGCGCAGGTTTGGGGTGTTAAAAGGCAGTTGGTTGACAGTGAAACGCGTATTAAAATGCCACCCTTTGAACCCCGGTGGAGACGATCCCGTCCCACCTGGACCTTTTGATACCAGAGAACACTAACGATGGATTCGCAACGCAATCTTTTTCTCATCGCTTTGTTGTTCGTGTCTTTCATGATCTGGCAAGCCTGGGAGCAGGACCACGCTCCAAAACCTCAGGTGCAGCAGACCACGCAGACTACGACCACCGCAGCAGGTAACGCCGCAAGCCAGGGTGTGCCGACCAGTGGCCAGGGGAAAATCATCACGGTTAAAACTGACGTCCTTGAGCTTTCCATCAACACCCGTGGTGGTGATGTTGAGCAGGCACAGTTGCTAACCTACCCGAAAGAGCTCAAATCCACTGAGCCGTTCCAGTTACTGGAAACTACGCCAGAGTTTGTCTATCAGGCGCAAAGTGGCCTGACAGGTCGCGATGGCCCGGATAATCCAGCTAACGGTGAACGTCCTCTGTATAGCGTTGATAGCGATAGCTTCGTCCTGCCAGAAGGCCAGAACGAACTCGTTATTCCAATGACTTATACCGATGCCGCGGGCAATACCTTCACTAAATCCTTCACTCTGAAACGCGGCGAGTTCGCGGTAAGCGTGGATTACAACGTGAAGAACGCCGGTGAGAAACCGCTGGAACTGGCTACCTTTGGTCAGTTGAAGCAGTCCATCAATTTGCCGTCTCACCGCGATACCGGAAGCAACAACTTTGCGTTGCATACCTTCCGCGGTGCTGCGTACTCCACGCCTGAAGCGAAATACGAAAAATATAAATTCGATAAAATCGCAGACGGTGAGAACCTGAACGTTAACGCCAGCAATGGTTGGGTAGCGATGCTGCAGCAGTATTTCGCAACAGCATGGGTTCCACATGGTACGGGTACGAACAACTTCTACACCACCAAACTGAACAACGATGTGGCAGCGATTGGTTATAAATCTGCTCCGCAACTCGTTCAGCCAGGCCAAACAGCTCAACTGGGTAGCACCCTGTGGGTTGGCCCGGAAATTCAGGACAAAATGGCAGCCGTTGCGCCACACCTTGACCTGACTGTGGATTATGGCTGGTTGTGGTTCATTTCTCAGCCGCTGTTCAAACTGTTGAAATTTATCCACAGCTTCATCGGTAACTGGGGCTTCTCCATTATCGTTATCACCTTTATCGTTCGTGGCATCATGTACCCGCTGACTAAAGCGCAGTACACCTCCATGGCGAAAATGCGTATGTTGCAGCCGAAACTGGCAGCCATGCGTGAACGTATTGGTGACGACAAGCAACGCCAGAGTCAGGAAATGATGGCGTTGTATAAAGCTGAGAAGGTTAACCCGTTGGGCGGTTGTCTCCCGCTGGTTATCCAGATGCCAATCTTCCTGGCGTTGTACTACATGCTGATGGGTTCTGTGGAATTGCGCCATGCGCCGTTCGCACTGTGGATCCATGACTTGTCTGCACAAGACCCGTACTACATCCTGCCGATCCTGATGGGTCTGACGATGTTCTTCATTCAGAAGATGTCGCCTACCACTGTGACCGACCCGATGCAGCAGAAGATCATGACCTTTATGCCGGTCATCTTTACGGTGTTCTTCCTGTGGTTCCCGTCAGGCCTGGTACTGTACTATATCGTCAGTAACACAGTGACCATCATCCAGCAGCAGCTGATTTATCGCGGTCTTGAAAAACGTGGCTTACACAGCCGCGATAAGAAAAAGACCTGATAAAAATTAGCTAGAAGCTTACGAAAGGCGGTCATTAGACCGCCTTTTTTATTTCGTAGGGTGGATACGCGAAGCACCATCCACCCATCAACAACGAAGGGACAGTAATGAGCCATAACGAGACAATCGTTGCCCAGGCGACACCGCCGGGACGTGGTGGGGTCGGTATCCTGCGCGTCTCAGGCCTTCATGCTCGCGACGTTGCGCAAGCGATTCTGGGCAAACTCCCTAAACCACGTTACGCCGATTACCTCCCGTTCCGTGATGCGGACGGCAGCATTTTGGATCAAGGTATCGCGCTGTGGTTCCCGGGCCCCAATTCCTTCACCGGTGAAGACGTGCTGGAATTTCAGGGTCACGGTGGCCCCGTTATCCTCGACTTGCTGTTAAAGCGCATCCTGGCCCTCCCAGGCCTGCGTATCGCAAGACCTGGCGAGTTCTCCGAACGTGCATTTCTGAATGACAAACTGGATTTGGCTCAGGCCGAAGCCATTGCCGACCTGATTGACGCCAGCTCCGAACAAGCAGCCCGTTCGGCGTTAAATTCTTTGCAGGGCGCTTTCTCTGCGCGCGTAAACCATCTGGTTGAAGCATTGACTCATCTGCGCATCTACGTCGAAGCGGCAATTGATTTCCCGGATGAAGAAATTGATTTTCTGTCTGACGGGAAAATTGAAGCGCAGTTAAACCAGGTCATTGACGATCTGGATGCAGTACGCGCCGAAGCACGCCAGGGCAGTTTGCTGCGTGAAGGGATGAAGGTAGTGATTGCCGGGCGACCAAACGCCGGGAAATCGAGCCTGTTGAACGCCCTTGCCGGGCGTGAAGCGGCGATTGTGACAGATATTGCCGGCACAACGCGCGACGTATTGCGTGAGCATATCCACATTGATGGTATGCCACTGCACATTATTGATACCGCCGGTTTACGTGAAGCTAAAGATGAAGTTGAACGCATCGGTATCGAACGTGCATGGAATGAGATCGAACAAGCCGACCGTGTACTGTTTATGGTTGATGGCACCACAACCGACGCCACAGACCCTGCGGATATTTGGCCGGATTTTATTGCTCGTTTACCCGCCCGTTTGCCGATTACTGTGGTGCGTAACAAAGCCGACGTCACTGGCGAAACGCTGGGTCTGAGCGATGTGAATGGTCACTCACTTGTGCGCCTTTCTGCGCGAACCGGCGAAGGCGTAGATGTACTGCGCGATCATCTAAAACAGAGCATGGGCTTTGAAACCAACATTGAAGGCGGGTTCCTTGCACGCCGCCGCCATCTGCAAGCACTGGAGCAGGCAGCAACTCACCTGCAGCAAGGCAAAGCGCAGTTGCTGGGTGCCTGGGCCGGGGAATTACTGGCCGAGGAATTACGTCTTTCTCAGATGAGCCTGAGCGAGATCACCGGTGAATTTACCTCTGATGACTTGCTCGGTCGCATTTTCTCGAGCTTCTGTATCGGTAAGTAAACCTGTATCCACATATGTGCGTGGGCGTTCACTAACCCGTATTAACATTATGTTAATACGGGTTTTTTATTATCTTCCGCTGTGCTTACGCGTAATTATCTTCACTGTATCGGCCAGCAGTCACACCCCATTCCGGTGTAATTCAATCGTGAAATCATAATAGTCATTCAGACACCACGTCCACGTATGCTCAACCGGTTTGTCGTTATGGGTATAACCGGTGCGGGTCACCAGCAAAACAGGCGCATGCTCACGAATATTAAGATAGTGCGCCAATCCGCTATCCGCCCCCACAGCGCGAAAACGCTGGCTCGCCCGTAATACTGGCGTACCTTTGCTCTCCAGATGCCGATAAAGCGATTCGTCCAGCTCATTGATTATATTAAGAAGGTAAGCCGGAAGGATGGCCTTTTGCAGTGAAACAGCTATGCCATTAATTTTGCGCAACCGCGTTAGCTCCACCACTTCGTTTTTTCCTTCCTGCAATTGCAGAATCCGTTGCTCTTCCACAGTCGCAGCCCGACGGAGGTAGCCAACCAGTTCGCTTTGCGCCTTCCCACCGCTGGCGTCGGCCATCTCGCTGAAGCTTTCCAGCAGCGGTAGCGACTGTCGCACGTGTGGCGCAATAAAAGTACCCGAGCCCTGGTTGCGAATAATCACACCCTCTTCAAGCAGCTGTTGCAGGGCCTTACGTGCTGTCCCACGCGCAATCTTGAGCATATCGACCAACGCACGCTCGGATGGCACAGCATCTCCGGGTCGCATTTTTCCCGTCGCAATCTCAGCCTTAATGGCATTGACCAGTTGCATGTACAGCGGCATTGCACTGGCGTCGTCCAGTTGAAATGCGGGAATTGGAGCTGAGGACAATTTCCTCTCCTTGTATTCTTTTAAGCGCTGCTATAGATGAACCAATTCTTATCCACTTGCACTCATATGTCACCAACACAACCCGTTTAAAAACATCATCAGTGAAGATTTGATCACAAAACAAGTTTTTATTTATGGACAAATCACTTTCCTAATCACTTAATGTACATATGTGGTTTATAAGTGGTACATACCAACTATCAAAAGATCTCGATGACCTTCGTGAATGAGTTAACAAACTGGAGAATGTCGTTTTATGGCACACAAACGTTTACTGGACTGCTGCGCCTCTGACTTCACATGCATGGATAAAACCGCGTTGCTGTATGCGATACGTGCCAGCGAAGGCCGCGTCATGGTCAGCGAAACCATCGCGATTACCCAGCCGCTGCTCAACAATGTCACAAACGCAGAGCTTGCTGCAGCGCAGGGTGCGGATATTTTGCTGATCAACATGTTTGATAGTGAAAATCCGCAGATTCAGGGAATGCCTGCTGGCATCCCTGCGGAACAAACGCTGCACGAACTGCAACGCCTGACCGGACGCATTATCGGCGTAAACCTCGAGGCGGTGGATCCTCAATTCGCCGTCGAACATGATGATATATGGAAAATGAAACCAGGCCGCGCCGCCACGGCAGAAAACGCCCGCAGGCTGGTTGCGATGGGAGCAAAAATTCTGGTGCTGACGGGCAATCCCAACAATGGCGTCAGTAACCAGGCGCTGGGGCTGGCCGTCAGCGAAATTCGTCAAGCGGTGGGCGACGACGCGGTGATTATCACAGGCAAAATGCATGGCGCGGGCGTGGTGAGGGAAAGTGGCAGCGCGATTATCAGCGAGGAAGACGTGCG
>DASXXQ010000001.1:0-76534 GCA_036502985.1 Buttiauxella sp. | reverse complement strand
ATCTCCTAAAAAGCATTTTCCTTTGAAACAAGACGCTTATTCACCTACTGTATTGCCCAGATTAAAAGAGGAAGATGCGTGAATTTTCAAGAAACTCAAAAGAAAGAAACAAAGACTAACATTGCATTCAGTAAAGGTTTTGCGTGGTTTCTGTGCCTGAATATTGTTTGTTGCACATGGCTGATATTGTGGAATATTTATATGCCGCACGCTCATTATCAGTCCAGTACGCTAACGGCTTATAATATCTGCATCATTTCCTTTGCCGCCATAAACCTTATTTTTATTGTCACGTTAAGCCAACACAAGGCTAAAAATCTGTACCTGCGGTTGCTCCCTACCATTGTACTGGTGTTCAGTTTGCTATGGGCGGCGATACTTTACACGCTGATTGCCCTCTACCAAAATCCAATGATTTCGCTGTGTCTCTTGCTGGTAATCCTGCTTCCAACGACTATTGCATTTTATATCTCCGGGAAATTGTTATTTATTTTTTCAGCCCCAATATTTCTTGCGTGGTTTTGCAGTGATGTAGGCCCATGGCAGGAAGTTAATCTGTTACAAATAGCCGCTTATTTCATTATTATGGCAGTTATCTATTCCGCACGTTACATCCTGCTCGAGTGGTATCAGCGTTCGCAGCGCAGTGAATATGAAAAAAATCTTTTAATACAGAAACTCACTCAACTTGCTCATTATGATTCGCTGACAGGTTTGTATAACAAAAGTAGCCTGACGACGTTTTATCACGACAGTATTCGTGCGCTGGAAAAGCGGCAGGAAAAGTTATTTCTTATTGTCCTGGATATTGATTTTTTTAAGCAGTACAACGACATCTACGGCCATGTAGCAGGTGATGAATGCTTGCTCAAAACATCACAATGTATTGAAAACTCTTTGCGCCAGGCCAGTGATGCTGCATTTCGTTTTGGCGGCGAAGAGTTTGTGGTTATTACCCACTGCAAAGATAGTAGCCAGGCCATTAAAATCAGCCAACGCATCAAAGAAAATATCGCTGAGGCAAAAATCCCTCATCAAGGTTCAGAGATTTCCCCGTGGCTCACTGTCAGCCAGGGTATTGCTCAATGGCTGCCGGGAATGAACTTAAAAGAATTGCTGGAAGCTGCTGATAAAGAACTCTACAACGCTAAACGTGGTGGAAGAAATACGATCTCATTTATGAAATAAATCCACTGCTCAGGGTAGCTGGATGTTGTTTTCGCGCATCCCTGCCCTCTTTTCCCCGCTATTACTGCGATACAAAATCTAAAACGATCATCTGCAAGATAAAACCTTGACCTTACCCTTGATGGAAGGTTTAGGCTTATCACAATCCCAAACAAAAGGAGTCGGATGATGTCTCACGTAATCGATCTAAATCTTGATGGCCTGACTTGTGGTCATTGCGTTAAACGCGTCAAAGAAAGCCTGGAACAACGCCCTGACGTTGAGCAGGCCGAAGTGACACAAACTCACGCCAGCGTGACGGGTACTGCAACCGCTGATGAATTAATCAACACCGTGAAACAAGCCGGATACGACGCGACGGCGGCCAGCCACCCAAAGTCTGATCCGCTGACAGAGTCATCAACCCCGTCGGAAGCACTGACAGCGGCCGCCCCACAGCTTCCGACAGCCGCCGAAGATGACGACGATAGCCAACAGTTGTTGATCAACGGTATGAGCTGCGCCAGTTGCGTAACCCGGGTACAAAGTGCGTTGCAAAACGTCCCCGGAGTCAGCCTGGCACGGGTAAACCTTGCCGAGCGCAGCGCCCTGATTATGGGCTCTGCCTCCGCCGAATCTTTAGTCAAAGCGGTTGAAAGCGTCGGATACGGCGCTGAAGCAATCGAAGATGATGCGAAACGCCGCGAACGTCAGCAAGAGACTGCGAACGCCGCGGTTAAACGCTTCCGCTGGCAAGCTATTTTAGCCCTTGCCGTCGGTGTTCCGGTGATGGTGTGGGGGATGTTCGGTGACAATATGATGGTCACCGACGACAACCGTTCTTTGTGGCTGACTATCGGTATGGTCACGTTAGGCGTAATGGTGTTCGCCGGTGGGCATTTCTATCGCAGTGCATGGCGTAGTTTGCTCAATAAAACTGCCACCATGGATACCCTGGTCGCCCTGGGAACCGGTGCCGCATGGATTTATTCCATTACCGTCAATATTTGGCCGCAGCACTTCCCGATGGAAGCACGCCATCTCTATTATGAAGCCAGCGCCATGATCATCGGCCTGATAAACCTCGGACATATGCTGGAACAACGCGCTCGCCAACGCTCCTCTAAAGCGCTGGAACGCCTGCTGGATTTAACGCCTCCAACGGCACGAGTAGTTACTGAGGAAGGTGAAAAAAGTGTCCCACTGGCGGAGGTAACCGCCGGCATGGTGCTGCGTTTGACCACCGGTGACCGTGTGCCTGTCGATGGGGAAATTACCCAGGGCGAAGCCTGGTTTGATGAAGCGATGCTGACGGGCGAGCCGGTGCCACAACAAAAATCTACCGATGAGCCGATTCATGCCGGGACTGTTGTCCAGGACGGCAGCGTACTATTCCGTGCCACTGCGACAGGCAACCACACAACACTTTCTCGTATTATTCGTATGGTGCGCCAGGCGCAGAGCAGCAAGCCTGAAATCGGCCAACTGGCAGATAAAATCTCTGCGGTATTCGTGCCAGTGGTGGTTTTGATTGCCCTGTTTAGCGCCGCAATCTGGTATTTCTTCGGCCCGGCACCGCAAATTGTTTATACGCTGGTGATTGCCACTACCGTGCTGATTATTGCCTGTCCTTGTGCACTGGGCCTGGCAACACCGATGTCGATTATTTCTGGTGTAGGCCGTGCCGCTGAGTTTGGCGTATTAGTACGTGATGCCGATGCCCTGCAGCGCGCCAGTACGCTCGATACCATCGTCTTTGATAAAACCGGTACGCTGACCGAAGGTAAACCGCAGGTCGTCGCAGTTGTCACCTACAACGACTGGTCTGAGGCTGATTCGCTGAGGCTTGCCGCAGCGCTTGAACAAGGTTCAAGCCACCCACTTGCCCGCGCTATTCTTGATAAAGCGGCTGGTGTTGAATTGCCGCAGGTAAATGCCTTCCGTACTTTGCGGGGATTGGGCGTCAGCGGTGAAACCGAAGGGCATCAGTTACTGCTGGGTAACAAAGCGCTGCTTGATGAGCAAAATGTGGATACCGGCTCGATGGCGGCAGAAATCGAAGCTCAGGCAAGCCGTGGTGCCACTCCGGTTCTGCTGGCGATAGATGGAAAACTGGTTGCCTTGTTCGCCATCCGCGATCCGCTGCGCGCCGACAGCATCAGTGCATTGCAACGTTTACACCGCAACGGCTACCGTCTGGTGATGTTAACCGGGGACAACCCAACCACTGCTAACGCGATTGCCAAAGAAGCAGGCATCGACGAAGTCATCGCAGGTGTATTGCCTGATGGCAAAGCCGTAGCGATTAAAAATCTGCAACAGCAAGGCCGACAGGTTGCGATGGTTGGTGACGGCATCAACGATGCGCCTGCTTTAGCGCAGGCTGAGGTAGGGATTGCGATGGGTGGCGGCAGTGACGTCGCTATCGAAACCGCTGCAATTACGCTGATGCGCCACAGTTTGGTTGGCGTGGCTGATGCGCTGGCAATATCCAAAGCGACGCTCAGTAACATGAAGCAAAACCTGATGGGAGCGTTTATTTACAACACGCTGGGGATTCCAATTGCCGCCGGGATTTTGTACCCGCTGACGGGAACATTACTGAACCCGGTAGTGGCCGGGGCTGCAATGGCACTGTCATCCATTACGGTGGTCAGTAACGCCAACCGTTTATTGCGCTTCAAACCGAAAGACTAAGCTACCTTCCCCACGCGGCCTCGCGTGGGGAAATTTGCACCAGACTCATCGCAGCGGTAGCATGGCTTTTTAGCCAGGAAATCAGCTATATGGGTCTGTTGCAAAGAATTCGCACGCTATTCTCCCGCTTAACTACCACAACATATCCCTGGCCTGCGCTTGATATCACGCTTGCGGGCAACCGTTCGCTACACCTGGTCGGCAGCATCCATATGGGCACGCGCGACATGGCGCCGCTGGCCGATAAGCTTATCGGTAAGCTCAGAGATGCCGATGCGCTGATTGTCGAAGCTGATATTTCTGAAGGCGGCTCACCGTTTCCGACTCATCCCGATGAGCTCCCGCTTGAACAACGTTTGTCTGCCAATGACTGGGCGCAGGTTGTTTCATTAGCCCAGGAGTTAGGCATTCCACTGAGCCAGATTGATAACCAACCCGCCTGGCAAATTGCGCTGGTGCTGCAAGCTCACCAGGCCCAGCGCCTTGGTTTACGCGCTGACTACGGGATTGATTTTCAGTTGCTGGAGGCAGCCAAAGCCATGGCGATCCCCGTGATTGAACTGGAAGGCGCTCAACATCAGATTGATATCCTCACCCAATTACCCGATGGCGGAATGCCACTGTTGACCGATACGCTCACACACTGGCATACCAATGCACGTTTGCTGCAAACGATGATCAGTTGGTGGATGGAAACCCCGCCACTGCGCGGAAAAGTGTCACTGCCCAACACATTTGGCGATGAGTTATATGATGTGCTTATGCGTCAGCGCAACCTTCAGTGGCAGGCTTTTTTGCAACAGTTACCCGCCGGGCGCTACGTGGTTGCAGTAGGCGCGCTGCATTTGTACGGGGAAGAAAATTTATCTGAGTTGTTGAAAAATAGATAAAAAAACGGCCAATATTACTATTGGCCCGTCAAAGAGGAATTTGTATATTTTTGTAGTTATTCTGACCAAATTAACGGCCAGAAGCAGAATTGTCGCTCAATGTGACGATTAACGCCATCACTATTCAGTGACAATATAATATTTAAGTAACTTATTACGACATTTATTAATTTGTGCGCTTTTCAGACAAAAACACTAAGAAGGACATATGACACCGGCCGTTAAACTTCTCGAAAAAAACCGCGTTCCATTTCAATTACATGCTTACGATCATGATCCGAGTGAAACAAATTTCGGTGATGAAGTTGTCCGCAAACTTGGGCTAAATGCCGAGCAGGTCTACAAAACGCTGCTGGTCGCTATTAATGGTGATATGAAGCAACTGGCCGTTGCTGTGACGCCCGTTTCCGGCCAATTAGATCTAAAAAAAGTGGCGAAAGCGTTGGGAGCCAAAAAAGTGGATATGGCTGACCCGATGGTTGCTCAGCGGATCACCGGCTATCTCGTTGGCGGAATTAGCCCTCTGGGGCAAAAAAAACGCCTGCCGACCGTCATCGATGCCCCGGCACAAACATTCTCATCTATTTATGTTTCTGGCGGAAAACGCGGGCTGGATATCGAACTGGCCGCAACAGACCTCGCCAGGCTACTGAATGCGACTTTTGCTGAAATTGCCCGCCGCGACTGACCGGTTTTAGGCGGACATCCTCCCAAAAGAGCAATTTCGGTCAGGACTGCTGAGGCAGCCACTGGCAAAGTTATCGCCTTGAGGGAGGAAAAATGAATAGCGAAAAACACCAACGGTATACCCGACGTTTTGAACAAGTATTTGCCTATATTGAACAGCATCTGGATTGTCCGTTAACCATCGAGCAGCTCAGTGACGTCGCCTGTTTTTCGCGTTTTCACTTTCATCGCCAGTTCAGCCAGTTCTGCGGAATAAGCATCAGCCGTTACATCACGCTGATGCGCTTGAAAAGGGCTTCTTTCCGACTGGTGAAAAATCCGCAGGAAAGAGTAATTAACATTGCTCTCGATGCCGGATTTGAAAATCCTGAATCATTTTCTCGAGCCTTCAAAAATACCTTCGGCCTGACGCCCAGCGAGTTTCGCAAAGATCCCGTGTGGGTTGACTGGCACGTACATTTTCAATTTCCCGGACGGGAAAATCAGCAGAGGCTTGCGAATATGAATGTGAAAATTATTACTGTCGAACCGATAAAAGTGGCTGTACTGGAACATCTGGGTGAACCGATGCGGGTGAATAATACAGTCGCGACATTTATTGAATGGCGTAAAGCATCGGGGCTTTCGGATTACGCCACACAAGGTACTTACGGCGTGCCGTGGAACGATCCGAATACCACGCCGGGTGATGAGTTTCGTTTTGATGTCTGCGGGGAATTAAACCCTGAAACCCACGGACTGGTGCCTGAAAACTCACAGGGCGTTATCAGTAAAACCATTCCTGGCGGGCGTTGCGCGGTTGTGCGCCATGTGGGTGCTTATGAGCGAATCAGCGAGAGTGTTTACTATCTTTATCGCCAGTGGCTACCGCAAAGCGGTGAGGAATTACGTGATTTCCCGGTTTACTTCCGCTACCTGGAGCTGGATAAAAACCATCCCGAGCACGCGCAGCAGACGGATGTTTTGTTGCCATTGAAGTAACTATGCAGGTGGATGTCGCTTGCGCTAATCCCCCCTACGACGCAACGGCTGTTCGATGGGACTTTCATCGGTAGGTTTAGTAACAGGTGGATGTCGCGTGCGCTAATCCACCCGTCACGAGAGATTTTGTAGGTCGGATTAGCGCAAGCGACATCCGACACATACTCTTACTGCCAGCTAACTTCACCTTTCGGTTCGTAAGTATTTACATCGAGTGGCGAGTTCTTTTCGATGTACTGCTTCAGCACTTCCGCATCGACAAAACCGGTGTTCACGTATCCTGGTTTTTTATCGATTTCAGGGTAACCATCACCACCCGTCGCGTTAAAGTTTAATGTCGCCATGCGGTAGGTCTTCGCAGGATCAACTGGCTCACCTTTGATTTTCAAATCTTGCAAGCCAGCGGCGGTTGCTACAAAGCTTACGTTCGAGAACTGCGGGTAGGCTCCAGAGTCTGGTTTCTTCTGCGCAACCGCGCTCAGATATTCCGTCACTTCTTTGCCTGTCATCTCGGTATAAACCACGGTATTGCCAAACGGTTGTACCTTCAGCACATCTTTATAAGTAATGTCGCCGGCTTCAATCGAGTCACGAATGCCACCTCCACTCATTACCGCAAAATCAGCGCCGGTTCTCTCCATTTGAGCCGCAAGCAGCAGGCGCGCCAGATTGGTTTGCACGAAACGCACTTTACTGCGGTCCCCTTCCATATGGCCATTTACACTGCCGACTTTCACATTCAGCTGCGCCTGCCCTTTGTTCTGGAATGGCGTCAGCAATGAGAGCATTTGCTGGTTTTCAGGAATCTGTGGGGTGTAAAGCACGCGCTCACTTTCACCATTATCGTAGGTAATTTTCTTCTTCAGGTTGATAGGGATTAGCTGGTAATGCACCAGTTTCATCTCACCGTTGCGGAATTCAAAATCAGCACGGCCGACGTACTTGCCCCACTCGTGTGCCTGAACAATCCAGATACCGTTTTGCTTATCCGGTGCGCAAGGGGTGCCAGGCACGTAATCAACCTGTTTTTTATTTTCCGCAGCCATACAGACTGGGTTTTGCGAGTGGCCGCCGACGATCATCGTCAAGGCGCCTGCTGGCAGGCTACGAGCCATTTCAACATCACCCGGCGCGTTGGACCCATGCTGGCCGTTGTCGTAGTGGCCCATATGCGTTGCGGCGATGAGAACATCCGGCTTTTCAGTGGATTGCAGTTCCTGAATCACCAGTTTTGCTTCGTCAGCAGGTTTGCGGAACTCGATATCGGTAAAGTTTTCAGGGTTACCAATTTTCGCCGTGTCGTCAGTGGTTAAACCGATAACTGCGATTTTGATGCCCTGTGGCTTGAAGATGGCCCACGGCTTGAACAGGCGCTCGCCTGTGCTTTTCTGATAAATATTGGCCGACAGCAGCGGGAATTTAGCCCATTTCTCTTGCTGGCGTAATACGGACAAAGGATTGTCGAATTCATGGTTACCGATAGCCATCGCATCGTAGCCAATCAGGTTCATACCACGGAAATCGGGCTCAGCATCCTGTAAGTCGGATTCAGGCACGCCTGTGTTGATGTCGCCACCAGAAAGCAGCAGAACGCTCCCGCCTTTCTCTGAAACCTCTTTACGAATGCTATCCACCAGCGTTTTTTGCGCCGCAAGCCCATATTCAGCATGCTCATTACGCCAAAAATGACCGTGGTGATCGTTGGTATGCAAAATGGTGATGTTATAGGTTTTATCTTTTTCCCAGGCCAATGCCGATGCACTAGTCAGGCTCACTGCCAAAAGCAGCGCCGTGGTCACCCCTTTCACTACGAACTTCATCGCAAATCTCCATATTCAATAAATACTTCCGCACCAATAGCAGACAATAATTCGCATATACTCTAAATAATTCGAGGTACAGCCAACGCCCTGCAGCTTGAAGTATGACGAGTATAGACAAATAACTTTTCATGATTGTGACTTTCTTCAACTCTTTCCTGCAGGTATGTTAGCTGGGTAATGATTTCCTACGGTTCCATCAGTGAACTGGGCTAAAAAAACAATCAATTTATTAATTACAGGTACTTATGGCAATCTCGGAACAAACTCTCGCGTCGCCTGAGCCTAAAAAGGCGCGCACTGCATTTGGTATTCTTGGGGCGATCAGCCTCTCCCATTTGCTCAACGATATGATTCAGTCACTTATTCTGGCGCTTTATCCGTTATTACAGAGTGAGTTCTCGCTGAGCTTTGTGCAGATTGGGATGATAACGCTGACCTTCCAGGTCACCTCATCGCTCCTCCAGCCGGTGGTAGGATACTACACCGACAAATACCCGATGCCATGGTCGTTGCCGATTGGTATGTGCTTCACACTTTGCGGCCTGGTTATTCTGGCGCTGGCCGGTAGTTTCCCAATGGTGCTATTGGCCGCCGGGCTTGTGGGAACGGGGTCTTCGGTATTCCATCCAGAATCTTCCCGCGTGGCGCGAATGGCCTCGGGTGGACGCCACGGTCTTGCGCAGTCACTGTTCCAGGTCGGAGGCAACTTTGGTAGCTCTTTAGGCCCATTGCTGGCGGCGTTGATTATTGCCCCTTATGGCAAAGGTAACGTCGGTTGGTTTGTGCTAGCCGCCCTACTGGCAATCATCGTTTTACTGCAAATCAGCCGTTGGTATGCCGCGCAACATCGAATGGCAAAAGGTAAAACTGCCGCACCGGTAGTTAACCCTTTACCCCGCAAGCAAGTGATTCAGGCTGTGTCTGTTTTGTTAGTGCTGATTTTCTCTAAATATTTTTATATGGCGAGCATCAGCAGCTATTACACCTTCTATCTGATGCACAAGTTTGGTTTGTCCGTGCAAAACGCCCAGTTCCATCTGTTCGCGTTCTTGTTTGCTGTTGCCGCAGGGACTGTGATTGGCGGCCCGGTGGGTGACAAGATTGGGCGTAAATATGTGATATGGGGTTCCATCCTCGGCGTCGCCCCATTTACCCTGTTCCTGCCTTATGTTTCGCTGTACTGGACAGGGATCCTCACGGTCATTATCGGCTTCATTCTCGCCTCTGCGTTTTCAGCAATTCTGGTCTATGCGCAAGAGCTGATGCCGGGGCGTATCGGTATGGTTTCCGGTCTATTCTTTGGTTTTGCTTTTGGGATGGGCGGTTTAGGCGCAGCAATACTTGGGCTGGTCGCCGACCATAGCAGTATCGAGTTAGTCTATAAAATATGTGCCTTCCTACCGTTACTCGGTATATTGACCATATTCCTGCCTGATAATCGCCGTAAATCCTGATTTATCTGGGCCAATGCATTGCATTGGCCCTTTCCTGCCCCCATATTCCATTGAACAAATTTTCATTAAGTGTGTAAAACCCCTCTCAGGCTCATTTATTTGTCCAAATGCGCCTTTTATAAAAAACTCACTGACTTTTCCCCAACCGATTAATAAATTGTCATAAACTGAACTAGAGAGTTTTTTTACTGGACCTATTGCTAACGAAAGGAGACGGAATGCATCACGCCACCCCGCTTATCACCACCATTGTCGGCGGCCTTGTACTGGCCTTTTTACTCGGTATGCTCGCGAATAAACTGCGCATATCACCCTTGGTGGGCTATTTGTTAGCAGGGGTTTTAGCCGGCCCTTTTACGCCAGGCTTTGTTGCAGATACTAAACTCGCTCCTGAGCTGGCGGAGCTGGGTGTGATCCTGCTGATGTTCGGTGTCGGTCTGCATTTCTCTTTGAAGGATTTGATGGCGGTAAAGGCCATCGCCATCCCTGGAGCAATTGCCCAAATTGCTGTGGCAACGCTTCTGGGAATGGCGCTTTCATCGTTGATGGGTTGGTCGTTAATGACCGGTATCGTCTTTGGTTTGTGTCTTTCCACCGCCAGTACCGTAGTGCTGTTGCGGGCACTTGAAGAAAGGCAACTGATAGACAGCCAGCGTGGGCAAATTGCGATTGGCTGGTTGATTGTTGAAGACCTGGTGATGGTATTAACGCTGGTCTTGCTACCCGCGGTTGCCGGCATGATGGATAAAGGGGATGTCGGCCTTGCGTCTCTGTCACTGGATATGGGCTTTACCATCGGCAAAGTCGTGGCGTTCATCGCCATCATGCTGATAGTTGGCCGCCGTCTGGTGCCGTGGATTCTGGCACGTAGCGCGGCAACGGGTTCACGTGAGCTGTTTACGCTTGCTGTTCTTGCGTTGGCGTTGGGTATTGCCTTTGGTGCAGTCGAACTGTTTGATGTTTCCTTTGCTCTGGGTGCGTTCTTTGCGGGCATGGTGCTGAATGAATCTGAACTAAGCCACCGCGCCGCCCACGACACACTGCCGCTGCGCGACGCTTTCGCCGTGCTGTTTTTTGTCTCGGTCGGCATGTTGTTCGACCCAATGATTCTGATTCAGGAACCGCTGGCCGTGTTGGGTACAGTGGCAATTATCATCTTTGGCAAATCGTTAGCCGCCTTCTTCCTGGTGCGCCTGTTTGGCCACTCTCAACGCACCGCATTAACGATTGCCACAAGCCTTGCGCAAATCGGTGAGTTCGCATTTATTCTCGCCGGACTGGGGATGGCGCTGAATTTGCTGCCGCAAACCGGGCAAAATTTGGTGCTGGCCGGGGCAATTCTGTCAATTATGCTCAACCCAATTTTATTTGCGATTCTTGAGCGTTACCTCGAAAAAACCGAAACGCTCGAAGAGCAAACACTGGAAGAAGCTATCGAAGACGAGAAGCAAATTCCGGTCGATATTTGCAATCATGCTTTGCTGGTTGGCTTTGGGCGTGTGGGAAGTTTACTGGGCGAGAAACTGATGGCTCAGGGCATTCCACTGGTGGTGATAGAAACATCCCGCAGCCGGGTGGATGAACTGCGTGAATGCGGGATTCGCGCGGTACTGGGGAATGCCGCCAATGAAGAAATCATGAATATCGCTCACCTCGACTGCGCGCGCTGGTTATTACTGACAATACCCAACGGCTATGAAGCAGGTGAAATCGTCGCGGCGGCACGAACAAAATGCCCAGACATTGAGATTATTGCCCGCGCCCATTATGACGATGAAGTGGATTACATCACTGAACGTGGTGCTAATCGGGTAGTTATGGGTGAGCGAGAAATCGCGAATACCATGATGGGATTGCTGGATGTGCCGGTGGTTCATGAAACAGTGACGGGCTAGTGGTTAACTTTATACGTCGACCCTTTCCCTGCAAAGGAGAGAGTCGACGTGATAGTGAATTGATTAACGATCCCAGTAAGACTCTTCGAGACTGTCTTCACGCTCAGGTAATCCGCGGGTCAGACGCGGGGAGTGCTGATTGAGTACCTGATAGCTAACACGGTTTGCGTATTTACACACCTGCGCCAATGACGAATAGGTCAGCCAGGTGAACTGGTGTTTGCTGGAATTTGGCACGTTAGAACGGTGATAGTTATTCGCCGTAATATCATGCAAAAGTGCCGCAAGCGCTGCATCGCCAGCACCATTGGTGTTCATGATTTTCTCAGGGCCACCCATATATGGTGCGATATGAGAAAATATACGCTTCGGTTGCAGGCAGTCTTTATGGCGCATTGCGCGGCTAAATTCGTACTGGTTAAACTCAGCAATTGCTCCAGGCAACAGCGGATGCTGCGTGGTACGTTTAACGGATTCTTCAGTAAAGCCCGCCATGTACAGGCCAACCGGCCCTGCGGTACACAGCACTAAATCAACCCAGTCCAGCGCCTTATTGGCCGCCAGCAGCGGGTCGTTCTCCCCGGTTAACGCCTGCCCTTCTTCTTCGTTCATTGCCAGAATCGAGACATGTTCTTTCAGGAATGCCTGCCACCATTCTGGGTTTTCTGCGATAACGTATTTGGTACCCAACGTTAACACCACGGGTACGTTGTGTTTTTTGGCATAGGCGATGGCTTGCATGGTGGCTTCCGGCATCGGTTCACCATTCTTACAACGGACAAGATACGACGTCAGAACCAGTGCAGAAGCACCCGCAATGACTTCTTCTGGAATGCTGTCGGCACGCAGTTGATTCATGTGGCCTGGGCTAATCGCGAAGGTGCGCTCGCCCTGCTCGTTAATCAGCGTAAAGCAACGGCCAATCGGGCCATTCACGCCTTGCAGATAATTGAGGTAAGTACGGCTGGAGGTATTACACAGGTAGCGGTATGCATAGCTTCCGATTTCGATATTGCTGCACATAACCCCCAGCAAAACAGAGCGGTCATCGGCCAATACCGAATAGTTGTGCATGGTGTTGCCGATAGTTCCACCGGCGAACTGATGGGTAATCAGATCTTCTTGCACCAGTTCCTGATACAGCGCTTCTGCAACATCATCTTCAATGACAAGCGAATGCCCAAAGCTTAGACCAAAACGATGAACAAATGCGTCATCGACTTTGGCTTCGATATCCACCAGCGTCTGATCGATCCCGACGATCCACGACGTGCCAGTTTCGGTTTCAGTCTGAACCTGTTGCAGTAAAGGATCGCGCGCGCTAACAGGGAAATAATGTTTGGATTTTCGTTTGCCGGGAAATTTCATGATGTTGTTCGGAAGTAGCTAATCAGGCCGGAAATGGTAGCACATTAACGGCCTCAAGCGAGATCAGCGATATTTCTGCACCAGATTCATCATCATTGCGATGTGTGCCGGGTCATCATTGAGCGCAGAAATATATTCATATTTCGTGCCTCCTGCTTCGAGGAAGACTTCACGGTTTTGCACCGCCATTTCTTCGAGGGTTTCGAGGCAATCGGCTGAGAAACCCGGGCACATGACCTGGATGTGTTTCACCCCTTTTTCAGCCAGCATTTTTAGCGTTTCGTCGGTATAAGGCATTAACCATGGCTCGCGACCAAAGCGCGACTGGTAAGTCATCATCACTTTTTCTGGCGGCAATTCGAGCGCTGAAAGCAGCTCGCGCGTGGTATCGCGGCAGCGCTGCGGGTAATCATCACCTTCATTGGCATAGCGCTGCGGGATCCCGTGGTAGGAAAGCAGTAACACATCCGGTTCACCGTGTTGGGCAAAAGAGTGTTTTACCGAGGCCACCAGCGCGTTGATGTACGACGGTTCATCGGCATAGTCACGAATCAATGAAATCGATGGCAGTGAACGGTAATTGGCAAAAATGCGCCCTAATTCATCCCAAACAGCAGCAACCGTTGAGCAAGAAAATTGCGGGTATAACGGCAGCACGACGATGTGGTCTACGTCATTTGAAATCAGTTCTTCCACGGCGCTTTTCAGAGAGGGCGAACCGTAGCTCATTCCGAGTGCGACAGGCGTGTCCGGTAATTGCGCGGCAAGTGCTACCTGCTGACGGCGGCTAAAAACTAACAGCGGCGAACCTTCGTCCATCCATACCGATTGGTAAAGCTTTGCCACACGCGGGGAACGCAGCGGCAGAATCACACCGCGCAACAGTGGCCACCACAATACACGCGGGGTATCAACGACGCGTTTATCGCTGAGAAACTGGCGTAAATAACGTTTTACCGCAGCCGGAGTGGGGGCATCAGGTGTGCCTAGATTCGCCAGTAAGATTCCCACTTTTTCCTGATTCATTTCCACTCCTTATCAATAGATTGCTGATAATTGTAACGTAAAAGTGCGGGAGGAGAACCGATTACAGCGAAAGGGCAAAAAATGGGTAAAAAAATACCAGGAACCAGTCCTGGTATTTATTAATCAACTGCGGATTAGCCGAGGATTTTAGCCAGCTCAGCGCTAACTTCAGTCACTTTACGGGTGCCGTCGATTTTTGCGTATTTGGTGTTACCCGCTTCAGCTTCTTTGCTGTAGTAAGAAATAAGCGGAGCAGTCATCTGATGGTATTCCACCAGGCGCTTACGCACAGTTTCTTCCTGATCGTCTTTACGCGTCGTCAGCTCTTCGCCAGTCACGTCGTCTTTGCCTTCCACTTTTGGTGGATTGAAGGTGACGTGATAAACGCGGCCAGATGGTGCGTGTACGCGACGGCCAACGATACGTTCAACAATCAGTTCGTCAGGGACTGCAAATTCCAGAACGACGTCCACTTTGATGCCAGCTTCTTTCATTGCATCGGCTTGTGGAATAGTGCGAGGGAAACCATCTAGCAGGAAACCGTTACGGCAATCTTCCTGGGTAATACGTTCTTTAACCAGAGCGATAACCAGTTCATCTGTAACCAGTTTCCCGGCATCCATGATGTCTTTTGCTTGTTTACCCAGCTCTGAACCAGATTTTACTGCGGCGCGCAGCATGTCACCGGTGGAGATTTGCGGAATGCCATATTTCTCCATGATGAACTGAGCCTGAGTTCCTTTACCTGCGCCCGGAGCGCCAAGCAGAATAATACGCATTGCGTAATTCCCCATTCGTTTGGATTTTTGTGTATTTTGTTTTGAGGCGATGACCTTACCATTAAAGGCGTATTGACCTCAAGAAAGCCGGACCGTATGAGCGCTCTTAGTTGTTTAAGAACGCTCACACAACCCTCTCCATTGCTGAAGAGGGTTAGGGGGAAAATCAGGAAGCCAGCAGCTGGTTCATGCGGCGAATAAACTGGTTTGGATCTTCCAGCGTACCGCGTTCAGCCAGCAGAGCCTGATCGAGCAGTAATTCTACCCACTCACCGAATTGCGCTTCGTCTTGTGTATCCGCAACGCGTTTAACCAGGCCATGATCCGGGTTCAGCTCGAAGATGTACTTCACTTCTGGCACTTCCTGGCCCGCAGCGGCAAACAGTTTCGCCATTTGCGTGCTCATGTCGTTGCTGTCAGTGGTAACGATAGCGGGTGTGTCGGTCAGACGATGCGTCAGACGTACTTCCTTCACGCGCTCACCGAGCAGGTTTTTCACACGGTCAACAAACGGCTCAAGCGCTTTTTCAGCTTCTTTCGCTTCTGGTGTTTCTTCGTCGGCCAGTTTTTCCAGTGATGCGTCAGTCTTGCTCACGGACTGGAACGCTTTACCGTCGAACTCAGTCAGATAGCTCATCATCCACTCATCGATACGGTCAGAAAGCAGCAGGACTTCGATGCCTTTCTTACGCAGCAATTCCAGATGCGGGCTGCTCTTCGCCGCGGCATAACTGTCTGCGGTGATGTAGTAAATCTTCTCCTGCCCTTCTTTCATGCGCGACACGTATTCTTCCAGCGACACGGTTTGTGCTGAGGAATCAACATGTGTGCTCGCAAAGCGCAGCAGTTTAGCGATAGTTTCCTGGTTGGCTGAATCTTCAGCTGGGCCTTCTTTCAGTACCAGACCGAAGTTTTTCCAGAAGGTCTGGTATTTTTCGCTGTCATCTTTCGCCAGTTTCTCAAGCATCTGCAATACGCGTTTGGTCAGCGCGCTACGCAGATTTTGCGTCACACGGCTGTCTTGCAGAATCTCACGCGATACGTTCAGCGGCAGGTCGTTGGAATCTATCAGACCGCGCACAAAACGCAGGTAGTTCGGCATGAACTGTTCCGCGTCGTCCATGATGAACACACGCTGTACGTATAATTTCAGGCCATGTTTATGGTCACGGTTCCACATGTCCCATGGCGCCTGAGACGGAATATACAGCAGGCTGGTGTATTCCTGTTTCCCTTCAACGCGATTGTGGCTGTAGGCCAGCGGGTCGGTGAAGTCATGAGCCACATGCTTATAGAACTCGTTGTATTCTTCGTCTTTAATTTCAGACTTGCTACGCGTCCACAGAGCCTGCGCTTTGTTAATTTTTTCCCAACCAACGATGGTTTCGCCATCTTTCTCTTCGCGGGTTTCGATTTCTACCGGCAGCGCGATATGGTCGGAATATTTACCGATGACGGAGCGAACACGCCAGTCGTCTAAGAACTCGTCTTCACCTTCACGCAGGTGCAAGGTAATTTCAGTACCGCGGTCGGCTTTGGTGATATCCGCAATGGTATATTCGCCCGCGCCTTCAGACTCCCAGAACACCGCCTGATCTGCCGGTACACCAGCAGCACGAGTGCGCACGGTGACTTTATCTGCCACGATGAACGCTGAATAGAAGCCCACACCGAACTGGCCGATAAGCTGGCTGTCTTTCGCCTGGTCAGAACCCATAGATTCCAGGAACGCTTTGGTCCCGGATTTTGCAATGGTGCCGAGGTGGTCAATCGCTTCGTCGCGCGTCATACCGATACCGTTATCGGCAATCGTCAAAGTACGTTTTTCTTTATCAAAAGAGACACGTACGCGCAGTTCACCATCACCTTCGTATAAATCAGCCTGAGACAGCGCGCGGAAGCGCAATTTGTCAGCCGCATCAGAGGCGTTGGAGATCAGCTCACGCAGGAAAATTTCTTTATTTGAGTAGAGGGAGTGGATCATCAGGTGCAGAAGTTGTTTCACTTCAGACTGGAAGCCACGAGTCTCTTGTCCTTTCATGGTCATTGATACCTCAACAAAATCAAAATACGTAGGGGATTAAAACGTTGAAGGTGATATGAGGATAAGAGTGAGGAATTTCAAGCAGGGAGAGTAAGAATCTCCCTGCAACTGCTTAGAAAGTAATCTTGTGGCGACCGGCGAGGGAATGTGAAAGCGTGGTGCCATCGACCATTTCCAGCTCGCCTCCCACCGGCACGCCGTGCGCGATACGGCTGGCTTCGACGCCATATTGCCCACACAGCTCACCGATGTAGTTAGCGGTGGCTTCACCTTCAACAGTTGGGTTAGTAGCAAGAATCAATTCTTTGATGGTTTCCGTCGCCAGACGTTCTTCAAGCCGCCCTAAACCGATGTCGTCCGGGCCAATGCCGTCTAGAGGCGAAAGGTGTCCCATCAGCACAAAATAACGCCCGGAGAACTGGCCCGTCGCTTCAATAGCGTGGATATCCGCAGGCGTTTCCACGACACAAATCTGGCCATTTTCCTGCCGACGAGGGTTCGCACATATGGCGCAAACTTCTTGTTCGGTAAACGTACGGCAATCGGCGCAGTGGCCAATTTCAGACATGGCGCGGGTCAGCGCCTGAGCAAGGCGCATGCCGCCGCTGCGATCGCGTTGCAAAAGTGCAAACGCCATCCGTTGGGCTGACTTCGGGCCAACACCTGGCAGGCAGCGTAGGGATTCCATAAGGGCGGTGAGTAAAGGGCTGGTTTGCATCGCTCAGACTTCTGAAAAAAGAGTGGGCCATAGCCTAACATTAGCCCCGCGGGTGGGTATAGGAAAAGATATCCCCCCTGCGCAATGCCGCGCATAAGGGGGATTTTATTACGCTAATTCCTGACCAAAACGTCCCTGATTAAAGTCGTCAATAGCCTCTTTAATTTGTTCACGGGTGTTCATCACAAATGGCCCGTAGCCGACGACGGGCTCATTGAGCGGCTCACCGCTCAGCACTAGCACAACGGCGTCGTTATTGGCTTCAAGCGTGACGGTTTCGCCTTTCGCATCCAGTACCACCAACTGCGCTTCACGAACAACCTCTTCGCCGTTCACCAACACGGTACCTTTGAGCACCACCAACGCGGTGTTCCAGCCATCCGGTAGCGTCAGCTGTGTCGCGCTATGCGCATTCATACGCATATCCAGAACACGCAGCGGTGAAAACGTGCGAGCCGGGCCTTTTTTGCCATTCATTTCACCGGCAATCACTCGTACCTGACCGGCGTTATCTGGCAGCGCGACGACCGGAATATCCGCATCAGTAATGGATTGATAGCCCGGTGGCGCAGACTTGTCTTTCGCAGGCAAGTTGACCCACAGTTGCACCATTTCCAGAGTACCGCCCTGCTCGCTAAAAGCTGGTGAGTGGAACTCTTCATGCAGAATGCCGCTACCTGCCGTCATCCACTGTACGTCACCTGGGCCAATCACCCCACCGCTGCCCGTTGAGTCGCGGTGTGCCACTTCGCCCTTGTAGACGATGGTGACCGTTTCAAAACCACGGTGCGGATGCACATCAACGCCACGCTGCCCTTTGTTGCTCGGTTTGAAATCAGCAGGCCCTGCATAATCCAGCAGCAGGAATGGACTGAGCTGTTTTTCAAATTTCGAATAGGAAAACAGTGAGCGAACCGGGAAGCCATCACCCACCCAGTGGGAAGCCGGTGCTGAATAAACGCCAAGAATAGATTTCATCGTTATCTCCATTGAGTGTCGATTGCTGTTGAGATAAAGCTTACTCATAAGACGAAATGGCCGGTAGACTCTATAAATGAACTCAGTGTTCCATATGCAGGACAATAGCAATGCAAGATCTCAACGACCTGTGGTATTTCGTGCAAGTGGTGGATAACGGAGGGTTTTCTCCGGCCAGCCGCGCAATAGGCATTCCAAAATCTCGCCTGAGCCGTCGTATTGCACTGTTGGAAGAAAGCCTGGAGACACGGCTCATTCAGCGCTCAACACGCAGCTTTACCGTCACTGAAGCTGGGCAGATTTTTTATCGTCATTGCAAAGCGATGATTATTGAAGCCGAAGCGGCGCAGGAAGCGATTAACACGCTACGAGCCGAACCACGCGGGCTTATTCGCCTGACGTGCCCGATTGCGCTCCTGCATGCACATATTGCACAGATGCTGGCGCGATTTATGGCGCTATATCCGCAGGTTATGGTGCAGCTTGAGGAGACAAATCGTCAGGTCGACGTATTAAATGAAAACGTCGATTTAGCGGTGCGGGTTCGCCCACTCCCACTCGAAGATAGCGATCTGGTGATGCGAAAGCTTGCCGATCGCGGTATGTGTCTGGTTGCAAGCCCAGCGCTGGTTGAGCGTTTTTCCCCTCCCTCGTCGCCAGCCGATCTTCAGCACTGGCCGAGTCTGGCGCTATCTAAACCCCACCAGGTTTACCGTTGGTGTCTGTTCGGGCCGGATAACCAGGAAGTAACGCTGCACCACAAACCACGTTTTGTTACCACCGATATGACGGCGCTACGGTCGGCTGCACTCGCAGGCGTGGGGATTGTTCAACTACCAATATTGATGATTAACAAGCAAATACAAGATGGGAGTCTGGTGCATTTATTACCGGAATGGCGAGCGAGGCGGGAAGTCATTCATCTGGTGTTCCCGTCGCGGCGCGGTCAGCTACCGGCGGTCAGGGCGCTGATTGATTTTCTGGTAGAGAGTTATGCCGCGTTTGATGAGGAGTAAACGGTCAAAAAGAATATGTCGGGTATCGCTTGCGCTAACCCGACCTACAAATCCTTAAATATTTCACGTAGCAATTAGGCGGCACTCACAACCCCTTGCAACGCGAAGTATAACGGGATCATCAGAATGGCATTTTGAAACCTGGCGGCAATTGCATGCCACTGGAAACGCCAGCCATTTTCTCTTTCTGCGCTTCGCCAATACGACGAGCAGCATCGTTGAAGGCCGCAGCAACCAGGTCTTCAACCATTTCTTTATCGTCTTCCATTAGGCTTGGATCGATTTCCACACGACGGCAGTTATGTGCGCCGTTGATGGTGACTTTGACCAGACCCGCGCCAGACTCGCCAGTGACTTCCATTTGGGCGATTTCTTCCTGAACCTGGGCCATTTTTTCCTGCATCTGCTGGGCTTGCTTCATGATGTTGCCCAGACCGCCTTTTCCAAACATAGTCTTCTCTCTTTTGCTCGGGCCGACTAATCGTACGTTACGATTAACGGCTATCAGGGTTTACAACAAACCGGTTTAACCGGTTCATCAAATAGGTCGAATACTGTCTTCATCCAGTTCCGCGTCAAAGAAACGGCGCAGTGTCTGGATGTTGTTATCCGTCGTTATAGCTTCTCGCGCTTGCGCTAGCTTTTCTTCATAAATGGCCTGACGCCACTCAAGCGGAGTACGTTGTGCGAGATTATCATCTTCAATAATAGTCAGCTCAACAGTTTCGCCACTAAAAGCACTCATCGCATCCACCAGCGTTTTCTGTGCTGATGGTGAATTCAAATGCCGTAACGCCGGGCGCAGGTGTAAACAAACCCGCGTGCCGTCTTGTTCCTTCCAGGCATTTAGCGCCAGCTGCTGCACTAATTTCGGCAACACCATTTGGCTAATTTCCGCAGCCCAACTATCGCGTTCAATGGCTTCTAACGCCAGTTTTTGCGCCAGCTCAGGCGTTTTCTCATGCTCCAGCGCACGCTTTAATGCTTTTGGCGTCGCAACTGGTTCTTCAACAACATCAGAAACGATTTGTGACTTCCAGCGATAGGCCTCGGGCTTCTGCGCCGGCTTTTCTTCTGTTGCTGCAGGCCGGGACTGAATGCGCTCGGTCACCGAGGCTAAACGTTCCAGAGCGGTAGTATTTTTTGCCGGCCGCGCTAGATTTGGCGCCGCCGGCTCATTCTTTTTTGCTTTATTGGTTCCCTGCTGGCGTATGAGCTGGGTTCGCGCTTGCAGCACCTGGCTTGTGGTGTCCGGCAGCGGTGTTTCACTTTGCCGTTGCGGCGGTGCCGTTTGCAGACGTTCCGGGGCGGGATTAACCACCGGAATACTCGGCGCCTGCCGTGGCAACTCAGGTTCCGGTAATGGTTTACGCGGATGGAATGCCAGTGCGCGCAGCAGCGTCATCTCAATGCCCATACGGCGATCTGGCGCCCAGGACAGCTCTTTGCGACCAATCAGTAAGGTTTGGTAATAAAGTTGGACTTCAGCCGGTGGCACAACGCGCGCCAGTTCACGCATACGTTGTTCAATTGCCGCCATGTCGCTACCTAACGCGGCTGGAGACAATTGCACCATCGCCACGCGATGCAGCAGGCTCAGCATTTCCACCAGCAGTGCTTCCCACTCAACACCTCGCCCGGCGGCTTCATTGAGCAAACTCATCACCTTTTCGCCATCAGCCTTCACCATCGCCTCGATGAGTGAAAGTGCCTGATCGTCGTCGAGTGTACCGAGCATAGTACTGACGGCGGCGGTCGTCACTTGCCCATCACCGCTGGCGATGGCCTGGTCAGTAAGGCTTAACGCATCACGCAGGCTGCCATCTGCGGCGCGGGCCAGCAGTTGCAACGCGCGAGTTTCACTGGGGATTTTTTCTTCGCCAAGAATGTGTTCCAACTGATGGCGGATTTGTTCAACATCCAGCGCTTTCAGGTGGAATTGCAGACAACGCGAAAGAATGGTGACGGGTAACTTCTGCGGATCGGTTGTCGCCAGCAAGAATTTAACGTGCGAAGGCGGCTCTTCCAGCGTCTTCAATAGTGCGTTGAAGCTGTGGCGGGAAAGCATGTGCACTTCGTCAATCAGATAGACTTTGAAGCGGCCACGCGCCGGTGCGTACTGAACGTTGTCCAGCAAGTCACGGGTATCTTCTACTTTGGTTCGTGAGGCGGCGTCGATTTCTATCAAGTCGACAAAGCGACCTTGTTCGATTTCACGGCAGTTATCGCACACACCACAAGGGGTTGCGGTAATGCCGGTTTCACAATTTAACCCTTTCGCCAGCAGGCGAGCGATGGATGTTTTACCCACGCCGCGCGTCCCGGAAAAGAGATAGGCGTGGTGGATTCGGCCCATGGATAAGCCATTAGCCAGGGCAGTCAGCACGTGTTGCTGGCCGACAACATCAGCAAAAGTTTGTGGCCGCCATTTGCGGGCTAAGACCTGGTAGCTCATTCGAGATAGGCTCTACATCGCGGGTGTGAATTGGGGGGTAATGCTAACATAAGCCCCACCCGATGGGCGAGGCTTCTCATTGAAGAGGGTCGGCTGAACTCAGTGACCAGGGAAAAGTACGAGGCTGTAGCTTTTCACGCCCATTTTTTCCAGACGCTGCTCACCACCAATATCAAACAAATTGATGATAAACGCGGCGTCGGTCACTTCGCCACCAAGACGGCGGATCAGTTTAACTGTCGCTTCAATGGTGCCGCCAGTTGCCAGCAGATCGTCCACCACCAGAACTTTGTCGCCGGGCTGAATGGCATCAACGTGGATTTCCAGTTGATCAGTGCCGTATTCCAGTTCGTAATTTTCAGCGATCGTTTCGCGTGGAAGCTTACCTGGCTTGCGTACTGGCACAAAACCAACGCCTAATTCCAGCGCAACCGGTGCACCAAATAAAAATCCACGCGCCTCAGTACCCACCACTTTAGTGATCCCGGCGTCTTTGAAGCGTGAAACTAATAATTCGATGCTGGTGGCGTAGGCTTTCGGATCTTCAAGCAAGCTGGTAACGTCACGGAATAAGATCCCAGGCTTTGGGTAGTCTGGAATGCTTTTGATGCTGTTTTTCAGATATTCAAGCTGCTGCGCAGTCGCGGTCATAATTAATGCCTGCTAAAAACATGGTTCTAACAAAGCACGTGACAGGTTAATAAACTACCCAGGTAGCCTCAAGATTCAGGTTGATGGCAATCGAATGAATCCCGATAAGCTTACTGATGTAAGCGATTCGGGTGAACGAGTGCAACCAAAACCCTGTATGTTGAAGGGCGATGAGTATGAATCATTGATGATTCATTAATCAGTCATACCGTGCTCGAAAACGGTCGAATTTACTGGCTGGCACCAACAATTGCAACCACTGCAAATGCGGTTTATGGCTTTTGTTGCTTTTCGTCAATTACCGGCATACGCCACATACAAAACAGCAACACGCACATCATCAATAATAATAGTAGTCTGACCCAAAGAATGTTGACCAGGTAAAGAGACACAGCAAACGTTATTACGATGAAAATCAAAGCCCTGGGTTTAGCGCCCGGCGGCAATGCACGATGATCCTGCCAATGGCGGATATAACCCCCAAACCAGGAACGGTATAATAACCAGTGGTGAAAACGCGGCGAAGAACGAGCGAAACACCAGGCTGCCAGCAGTAAAAACGGGGTTGTAGGAAGTAAAGGCAAGACAACACCTACGGTCGCAAGGACTACCGCCAGCCAACCAATGATGATTAAAATAGTCCGTTTCATTCCTTATTCCGTCAATAATCTGGCACTTAAACACGTGCAACACTGGAGAGTCATTTTGTGAAAACCGCCTCGCTGTTACAAGCTTTGGATGCTCGCGTCGCGGAACTCGCGGAAGCCATTGCCCCCATTTCGTTGCAACGCGCCTCGCAAGCACGCTTTGATCGTAAGCTATTTTCGACTCACAGCACGCAACTAAAAGATTATCTGACCGAGGTTCAGGGAAATCTCGCACAACTTCAGCTTAGCGTGAAAGTCGGTAAAACAGAGCAAGTGGCTTATCTTGCTGAAAAACTGGTGGCGCAAATTGCGGCGTTACAGCGAGAACTGGCGACCTGGAAGATGCGTAAAAACGATCCGCAACCGCCGGTTGTGGAAAATCTGTATGAGAAGCTCTCAACCCATCAGGATTATGAACGCCGTCTGCAAGGTATGATTGGCGATCGTGAAAGCCAGCTTTCGATTCAAACCACACTCGTCGGGCAACAGAAAATTCAAAAGGAAATTGCAGCGCTTGAAGGCCGTCTGCAACGTTGCCGCCAGGCGGTGACGCGAATTGAGCGCGCCATCGAACGCCGGGAACGTGGACTAAGCTAACTATAATGAATGTTGGTTTACTACGGGGAGCAAAGCGATGGGACTGTTTGCCTGGTTAATTATTGGCATCCTGGTAGCCGTTGTTGTGAAGATGCTGCGACCAGCAAGTAGCGGGGCATTTTCCATTGCCGCGGTTATTGCCATTACAGGTGCCCTTATCGGCGGCTATGTCTGTGCAATTTTTAGCATTGGCACTCTGGCGACCCTCGAGCCACGCGCGCTATTAGCTGCCCTTGCGGGTTCACTGGTATTTATCTTTTTATTTCGCAAATTACGGATTAACTAAATGTCGCTGGATAACGCACCAGAAGAAGTAAAATTGGCTGTCGATTTAATAATGTTGCTGGAACAGCATGAAATCCCGACGGAAACCGCGCTCGCAGCGCTTGAGATTGTCCGTCAGGATTTTTTGCGTAAGCGGGAAGAGAACACTTCCCGCTAGTTTGACTACGCCGGAAGGATGTCACCGCCGTTTGATTTGCCATTGTTATCGCGTTTCACTTCGGTTAGCTCATCGCCTTTAACGTTGCGCAGATGCACTTCGAGTTGGTTGAAGGCGATATTAATGCCATTTTCACGACACAAACGATCGATAGAGCGGTTCAGTTCATCAACGGTGTAACTGCGATCGCGTAACTCACGCACATACAGACGTAACTCGTGATCCAGAGTGCTTGCCCCGAAGGTGGTAAAAAACACTGTCGGTTCAGGATCATGCATCACTTTCGGATGCTCATGCGCCGCTTTCAGTAAGATCTCTCGCACCTTTTCAAGATCAGAACCGTAAGCCACACCCAGGCGAATCACCACGCGGGTAATGGTGTCGGTCAGTGACCAGTTGATCAGACGTTCTGTCACAAACGCTTTGTTCGGGATGATGACTTCTTTGCGATCGAAGTCAGTAATCGTGGTGGCACGGATACGTATTTTGCTCACGCTGCCGGAGAAGGTACCGATAGTCACCGTATCGCCAATACGTACCGGGCGCTCGAACAGGATAATCAAGCCGGACACGAAGTTACCGAATATCTCCTGCAAACCAAACCCCAGACCAACCGACAAGGCCGCCGCCAGCCACTGTAATTTATCCCACGACACGCCGAGCGAGCCGAAGATGGTCATCGCACCGACAGCAATAATGACGTAGTTAAGAATGGTGGTGATGGCGTAAGAAGCACCCTGGCGCATTTGCAGGCGCGAAAGCACCAACACTTCCAGTAAACCCGGTAAGTTGCGAATCAATACCCAGGCGACGGCAAATGCAATCACGGCAAATAACAGGCTGCCCATGGTGACATTTTTTACCACCGCGGCACCGGCTTCTGAACCGTTATAGCTCCACAGCTGGATGCTATCGAGATAACCAAATACCCCAAACAAATCTGACCAAATGGTGTAGAAGACGATAGCAAACAGGGCAAACAGCGCGATAATTGCCAGGCGCATGGTTTGTTGATTGATTTGGTCGAGCGCCAACGGAGGTTCTTCCACCGGCTCGCCGCCTTCAGCGCCCTCTTTCACCAAATGTTCACGCCGCGCAACCGCACGACGATAAGCCATACGACGCGCGGCAACGCTTAATCCACGCAAAACAGTCTGGTAAACCAGGTTCCAGATAAGAATCAGGTAGATGGTTTCAATCCAACGCCCAGCAAGGCGCAATGTCGTATAAAAATACCCCATTGCTGTCAGCACCATGAGTACCACAGGCACCACACCCATCACCGTGACGGTAAATAACTGCATGGTATGGTTGTTTTTGTTACGCCAGTTTTCACGGCACATTGGGTAGACCAACCCGGTGATGAGCAGCAAGTTGAAGAAGATAATCAGCTGCCCTAAAGCATCTTCAACCAGATGCAGCGGAGAACGTTCACCCATTACCGACCAGAACATTAGCGGCAACAACGCGCAACCAATGCGCACCAATTGGCGGCGATAATGGCTGCATAACTGTGGCTGCATATTGAAGTGAGTAACGGCAACGCCGCCTGGCGAAAGCACCTGGTAGGTTAAGCCAAAGACTAACCAGGATAAAGAAAGCTGCTTACAGAACGCCAGCATGGTTTCGCTGATGTTCATGTCCACACCAGCAAACGCCAGCCCAACGGAATAAATGATCAACGCGCCGGGGAGGACTTTGACAAACGTCAGCGCGATGGCCTTCGGCGTGAGCATTTGACTGTCATTACGCAATTGCCCAACGCGGCTCGCCTGTTTTTCCAGGTAGCGATCTATCGCTTTGAAGCGCCAGCGAATAACACCAGCCAGTAACAGCGCCGGGAGCATCAGCAGCAAAATTGCGAGAATTTTTAGGGAGCTTTCCGGCCCTTTAAAATTGATGCGGGCATTTTTAAACTGATCGCGTATCGAGGAAGGCAATGATTTCAGCCAGTCCCAGTCCATCGGTTTATTACTGGTTACCCAGAAAATTTGCTCCGTCAGAATTTGGTCGAGCGATTTCGTCACGTTCTGCAACTGCTGCTGATTATTCTGTAAATTGATTGCCAGCATTAACTGCATACCTAGCTGCTTATTCAATTGGTCGAGCAATTCGCGCCGGGTATCCAGAATCTGCAATAACGCATCGTGGGCTTCAGGTGTGACATCGGCTTTATGGCCGTCTTCAATTTTCGCGACCACCTCATCGGGCTGGAAAAGTGCATCACGCTGCTGGTTAACATCAAACTGTTCAAGGCGAATATCCGCAATGCGGTTGGTCAGATCTTCAGTATCTTCAGCAGATGGCAAGTTTTGTTGCTGCTGCTGGTAAAGAATGCGCGACAGCAGCAAGCTACCTTTCAATACGGCAATCTGCTCTTTCAAGTTACGTTCAGATTGCAGCGCACGATCCAGTGTGTTCTTAATGCGGATACTCGACGGAACCATTTCATTGGCATGTTGAGTGGCATCAATCAGGCGCTGGCTCAGCTGGTGGTTGATATCCAGTTCCTGTTTCACTAGCGGATTTTGCTGGATTTTAACCGTATCTTCAGAGTCTATTGCGTCCTGCGCAGTCTGCTGCGTCAGAGTTAAACGCTTGCTACTGACCACTTTTTGCAAGATCTGGAGGGTGGCCTCCAGTTGATTGATATGGGCATTGGTGTAATCACGCTGTTTTTGCAGCACATCTTGCAAAATGGTGTTGCCTTTGAGGCTGTCGCGCTGCTGATCCAGTTGGGCATTCAGCAAGGCCTGCTGTGCTAACAACAAGTTTTGCTGGCTCGGGCGCAATTCCACAGCACCAGGCGTTACACCATTCAGGCGATTACGTATCGCTTCAAGTTTGGTCGATGTGACGGCCATAGCATTCTGCACACGCTCTGGCTGCGTTTGCAGCGAAATAAGCTGGCTGTTCCAGGTGGCTAAATCGCTTTGCGAATTTTGTAATTCAGTCAGCAAATCACTCAAGCGGGATTCGAGCTGGCGAAGGCTCATCGCTTCGACTTCAGCCTCTACATTAGCAGGATCGTTTGACCGATTTTTAAGCTCGTTCAACGCATCCGTCGCTTTGCGTAGTACTTTCGGCGCTTCGGTAACTTGCTGATGGAGTTTTGCCGTCTCATCCTTAACCCGATCAATCTTATCTAAAACCTCAATCGTTTCATTGAGATCTTGTTGAGTAAGCTTGTCATTTGGAGACAGCGTCTTTTGCTTATTCAGCGCGGAAAGCTGGTTTTGGATTTCATCGCGGCTCGGGAGGTCGCTACTGTTTTTTTGCGCCCAGACAGGCTGCGCGATTACGCAAAACAGGCTGACGAATGCAATAAGCAAAAACCGGGCGGATACGCGCCGTGAATATAATGAACACAAGAGTTGTTGCATAGTTTGACTGTGTTTGAAAACAGGCCGAAGGATGGCGAGTTAAAGACGAAATACGTGCCGTCAGATTAGCACGTCTTTTTGGAAAAACCTTGGTCAACTCTGTTCAGAATCACCCGAATAAGCACATTTTTACTGAGGGCTACCCTGCAGAGTTGGGCAGGTCTGGAACATTTCCAGCAAAATGGCGACATAGTCTTCTGCAAGGCCATGAAGGTCAAAGCTATCTGGAGCAACGAGCCAGTTTTCGATTAGCCCGGTGATGTAACTTCGAAGCAGGATAACTGCATGAGGAAGGCGTAAGCTTTTTGGTAGCATTTCTGCATCAATACAACGCTGCAAACTGCTCTCAATTCTCTCGTTTCCTTCCATATAAAGCTCGCGTCTTGCCTGCTGTAAAATCGCCAATTCTCCAACGAATTCACATTTATGGAAGATGATTTCTGTCATTAAGCGACGGCGCTCATCAGCGACGGTTGCCTTTAATATGTAAATTAACAACTCTCTGACAACAGAAAGTGGATCGTCAGGAAATTTTGCCCGATACTCAGTCTCTAAGTCACCAATACTGGATTCAGTTAGCTCCCAGATTTCATTAAACAAATCCGACTTATTTTTGAAATGCCAGTAGATTGCACCACGCGTGACACCAGCCGCCTTTGCGATATCCGCCAGCGACGTTGCAGAAACGCCGTGTTGGGAAAACAAGCGGATTGCAACATCTAAAAGATGTTGGCGGGTCTCTAGTGCTTGTTGTTTGGTTTTTCGTGCCATAAGTAGGTGAAAGTACGGTAGTTAGATTTACATACATTTGTGAATGTATGTACCATAGCACGACGATAATATAAACGCAGCAATGGGTTTGTGGACATTCTCTCCATTGAACAACTTTGAAATCGGACACTCGAGGTTTACATATGAACAAAAACAGAGGGTTTACGCCTCTGGCGGCCGTTCTGATGCTCTCAGGCAGCTTAGTGCTTACAGGATGTAATGACAAAGAGACAAAACAGAGTGCGCCGCATACCCCAGAAGTGGGCGTGGTGACTTTGAAAAGCGCTCCTTTGCAGATAACCACAGAGCTTCCTGGCCGTACCAGCGCTTATCGTATTGCAGAAGTTCGCCCACAGGTCAGTGGCATCATCCTGAAACGTAACTTTGTAGAAGGAAGTGAAATTCAGGCAGGCGTTTCGCTGTACCAAATTGATCCGGCAACTTACCAGGCTGCATATGACAGCGCTAAAGGCGACCTCGCTAAAGCACAGGCAAGTGCCAATATTGCTCAGCTGACGCTTAAACGTTATCAGAAACTTTTGGGTACTAAGTACATCAGTCAACAAGACTACGACACAGCACTTGCTGACTCTCAACAGGCAAACGCGTCTGTTGTTGCAGCTAAAGCCGCTGTTGAATCCGCTCGCATTAACCTCGCTTATACCAAAGTGACTTCACCTATCAGTGGCCGTATTGGTAAATCCACGGTTACAGAAGGTGCGCTGGTGACCAGCGGCCAGGCAACTGCGTTGGCAACGGTTCAACAACTCGACCCGATTTATGTTGATGTGACCCAATCCAGCAATGATTTCTTGCGCCTTAAGCAAGAGCTGGCAGATGGCAAACTGAAACAAGAAAACGGTAAAGCTAAAGTCCAGTTAGTGACTAACGACGGTATCACCTTCCCGCAAGAAGGCACCTTAGAATTCTCTGATGTGACTGTTGACCAGACCACCGGTTCTATCACTCTGCGTGCCATCTTCCCTAACCCAGACAAAACCATGCTGCCAGGCATGTTTGTCCGCGCGAAACTGGAAGAAGGTACCAATCCAAACGCACTGCTGGTTCCACAGCAAGGTGTGACCCGTACACCACGTGGTGATGCTTCTGCAATGGTCGTTGGTCAAGACGACAAAGTAGAAGTGCGCAATATCACCGCAGCACAAGCTATCGGTGATAAGTGGGTAGTAACGAGTGGGTTGAAGGATGGCGATCGCGTTATTGTAACCGGTTTGCAAAAAGTGAAACCCGGTGTTCAGGTGAAGGCGCAGGAAATAGCGGCAGAAAATAAAGGCCAGGATCAACCAGCCGCTGGCGCACAGTCTGAACAAACGAAGTCTTAACTTAAACAGGAGCCGTTAAGACATGGCTAAGTTTTTTATCGATCGCCCGATTTTTGCCTGGGTAATCGCCATCATTATTATGTTGGCGGGCGGGCTTGCGATCATGAAATTGCCGATCGCGCAGTATCCAACGATTGCGCCACCGGCAATTTCGATCTCAGCAAACTATCCAGGTGCAGATGCGAAAACGGTACAGGATACCGTTACGCAGGTTATCGAACAGAATATGAACGGTATCGATAACCTGTTGTACATGTCATCTTCCAGTGATTCCTCTGGTTCTGTCACGATAACCATTACCTTCGATTCCGGTACTGATGCCGACATCGCGCAGGTTCAGGTGCAGAACAAACTGCAACTGGCAATGCCGCTGCTACCACAAGAAGTACAGCAGCAAGGGGTTAGCGTTGAGAAGTCCTCCAGTAGCTTCCTGATGGTTCTCGGTATGATCAATACCGATGGTTCCATGACGCAGGAAGATATTTCGGACTACGTTGGCGCCACCATCAAAGACCCGATTAGCCGTACTCGTGGTGTAGGTGATGTTCAGCTGTTTGGTGCACAGTACGCGATGCGTATCTGGATGGACCCGAACAAACTGAATAATTATCAGCTCACGCCGGTTGATGTTATTAACGCTATCAAAGCGCAGAACGCCCAGGTAGCAGCAGGTCAGTTGGGCGGTACTCCGCCAGTGAAAGGCCAGCAACTTAACGCCTCTATCATTGCTCAGACCCGTTTGAAATCTGCTGATGAGTTCAGCAAAATCTTGATGAAAGTGAATCAAGATGGCTCACGTGTTCTGCTTAAAGATGTGGCAAAAGTTGAGTTGGGTGGTGAGAACTATAACGTTGTTGCCCGTTACAACGGTCAACCTGCGTCTGGTTTAGGTATCAAACTGGCTACCGGTGCTAACGCCCTGGATACAGCCAATGCGGTACGTGCCACCGTAGAAAAACTGCAACCGTACTTCCCGGCTGGTCTGAAAGTCGTATACCCATATGACACGACGCCATTCGTTAAAATATCTATCAAAGAGGTCGTAAAAACCCTCGTTGAAGCAATCGTGCTGGTGTTCCTGGTAATGTATCTGTTCTTGCAGAACTTCCGCGCCACATTGATTCCAACGATTGCCGTACCGGTGGTACTGCTGGGGACATTCGCCATCCTTGCCATATTTGGCTATTCGATAAACACCCTAACGATGTTCGGGATGGTGCTTGCGATAGGCCTGTTGGTGGATGATGCCATCGTAGTAGTAGAAAACGTTGAGCGTGTCATGGCGGAAGAAGGGTTGCCGCCGAAAGAAGCTACACGCAAATCAATGGAGCAGATTCAGGGCGCGCTGGTTGGTATCGCAATGGTTCTGTCAGCGGTATTTATACCGATGGCGTTCTTCGGTGGTTCTACAGGTGCAATCTATCGCCAGTTCTCTATTACTATCGTATCAGCGATGGTGCTTTCTGTACTGGTAGCCTTGATTTTGACACCAGCACTGTGCGCAACGCTGCTTAAGCCAATCGAGAAAGGTGGCCACCACGAGAAGAAAGGCTTCTTCGGCTGGTTTAACAACATGTTCGACAAGAGCACGCATCACTATACCGACAGTGTCGGTAACATCTTGCGTAGCACCGGTCGTTATTTGCTGTTGTATCTGCTGATTGTGGTTGGCATGGCGTTCCTGTTTATTCGTCTACCAAGTTCCTTCTTACCAGATGAAGACCAGGGCGTGTTCCTGACCATGGCACAGTTGCCTGCGGGTGCGACACAAGAACGTACACAAGTCGTTCTTGATGATGTGACCAAGTACTACCTCGAGAAAGAGAAAGCCAATGTTAACTCTGTGTTTACAGTTAACGGTTTTGGTTTCTCCGGCCAGGGGCAGAACACCGGTCTGGCATTTATCTCCCTGAAAGACTGGGATGAGCGTCCAGGTGAAGAGAACAAAGTTCCGGCTATTGCTGGGCGTGCAAGCGCTGAGTTCTCGAAAATCAAAGATGCTGTTGTGTTCGCCTTTAACCTGCCAGCTATCGTTGAACTGGGTACTGCAACGGGCTTCGACTTCCAGTTGATTGACCAGGCAAACCTGGGTCACGACAAACTGACTCAGGCACGTAACCAGCTGTTTGGTGAGATTGCAAAACACCCTGACCTGTTGGTTGGCGTGCGTCCAAACGGCCTGGAAGATACGCCGCAGTTCAAAATCGATATCGACCAGGAAAAAGCACAAGCGTTGGGTGTATCTATCACAGATATCAATACCACGCTGGGTGCTGCCTGGGGTGGTAGCTACGTGAACGACTTTATCGACCGTGGTCGTGTGAAGAAAGTTTACCTGATGGCTGATGCGCCATTCCGTATGCTGCCAAGTGATATCAACAACTGGTATGTTCGCGGCTCGAGTGGGCAAATGGTACCGTTCTCTTCGTTCTCATCAGCGCATTGGGAATATGGTTCACCACGTCTGGAACGTTATAACGGCTTGCCTTCCATGGAAATCCTTGGTCAGGCTGCTCCGGGTAAGAGTACCGGTGAAGCAATGAACATGATGGAAGAACTGGCTGGCAAACTGCCAACCGGTATCGGTTATGACTGGACGGGTATGTCATATCAGGAACGTCTGTCTGGAAACCAGGCCCCTGCCCTGTATGCCATTTCCTTGATAGTCGTATTCTTGTGTCTGGCTGCATTGTATGAGAGCTGGTCGATTCCGTTCTCGGTCATGCTGGTCGTTCCATTGGGTGTTGTGGGTGCACTGCTTGCCGCAACGTTCCGTGGGCTGACAAACGACGTGTACTTCCAGGTAGGCCTGCTGACAACCATTGGCTTGTCGGCGAAGAATGCGATACTTATCGTAGAATTCGCCAAAGACTTGATGGATAAAGAAGGTAAAGGCTTGATTGAAGCCACACTGGAAGCTGTTCGTATGCGTTTGCGTCCGATTCTGATGACATCTCTGGCATTTATCCTCGGGGTAATGCCACTGGTAATCAGCTCCGGTGCAGGCTCCGGCGCGCAGAACGCCGTAGGTACTGGGGTAATGGGCGGGATGGTTACAGCAACCGTACTGGCTATCTTCTTCGTACCGGTGTTCTTCGTGGTGGTTCGCCGTCGCTTCAGCCGCAAGTCTGAGGACATTGAGCACACTCACACAGTTGAGCACCACAAGTAAGATTCGTACTGCAATTAAAAGGCCGCGCAAGCGGCCTTTTTTATATCTGGCATCTGATTTATCAGATTAATCAATAATGATAGCTGCTGCCTTTTTCAACGAAAGGTTTCAAAGTGTTGCAACAGCACCGCGATTAGTCTTAAATGTTATGACAGGATATTTCTTAAATTTACCGTCAAAACAGTTAAGAATGATTCACCCTTATTTATTAGGAATAATCCTAGGCAATTATTTATTTATGGACTGATTCAGATTCATTACAGCCAATCAAAATTAACTTATTGAAAATAAACTATTTTCCTTAATCTTTACTTAAGCTAATTTATCGGAAAAAGCCTTTAAAAGACATGAAAGTCTTTATAAACATAACGTTAGAGTAAACAGCTTTACTGTAAATGTAATTTTTCGTAATAGTGAAAGGAAATCTCACGCGGATTGATTTATAGTAAACGTATATGGAATAATCGTTGTAATTGATCCCCACCTCATCCAGGTGTGTCCACCCCAACGCGTTGTGTTTATCAAATTTCTTCGATAAAAGGGGCTGCATTATGGACGAATACTCACCAAAACGGCATGATATTGCGCAGCTTAAATTTCTCTGCGAAAATCTGTATCATGACTGCTTAGCCAACCTTGGCGAGAGTAATCATGGTTGGGTTAATGATCCTACTTCGGCCATTAACTTGCAGTTGAATGAATTGATTGAGCACATTGCTGCCTTCGCACTTAATTACAAAATAAAGTACGATGATGAGAGTAAATTGATTGAACAAATTGATGAATATTTGGACGATACATTTATGCTGTTCAGTAACTACGGCATCAATGCACAAGACTTGCAGAAATGGCGCAAGTCGGGGAATCGATTATTCCGATGTTTCGTCACAGAGAGCCGTGCTAACCCTGTAAGCCTCTCCTTTTAGAACTATTACAAGATGTATAAGGTGATTTCATGACAACTAAACCATTAACTAAGACCGATTATTTGATGCGTCTGCGACGCTGCCAAACAATTGATACCTTAGAGCGTGTAATTGAAAAAAATAAATACGAATTATCAGATAATGAATTAGCGGTATTCTATTCTGCTGCGGACCACCGCCTGGCTGAACTGACCATGAATAAGCTTTACGATAAAATACCTCCTTCTGTATGGTCATTTATCCGCTAAAACTTCTTAATCGTTATTATGTTTGTGGTATTCAGACTGACATGTTGTTGTGCCTTGAGGGAATGGATCTCATCCTTCGATAAGTCACTAACACCGTGGCCGAGTGAGTACACTTCATGAAATGAATTGTTGTGCGCGAAGCACAATGCTCCCGACAATAATTGCATTTAACAATGTGATTCGCGTCACAGAAGTAAAGAGCGCTCTCATTAATAACAAACTAATCGCTTACGGTATTGGGTGTCCGGTCTATTTATTAAAGGCATCGCCATGAGTGAAGAAAAACAGAAAATGATAGCGGGCGAACTTTATCGCCCTGGTGATCCACAACTTCGAGATGATCGTATCTACGCTCGTCATCTGATTCATCGCTTTAATCACACAGCCCCCGATGAACAAGCTGTTCGCGCACAATTGCTTGAACAACTTTTAGGTCAAAGCGGGGATGCTTATATGGAACCGTCTTTCCGTTGTGATTATGGCTACAATATTTTCCTTGGAAAAAACTTCTACGCTAATTTCGACTGTGTGATCCTCGACGTTTGTCCGGTCCACATCGGAGATAATTGCATGTTAGCGCCTGGTGTTCATATTTATACTGCGACCCATCCGCTGGATGCCGAAACGCGCAACAGTGGCGTTGAATTCGGAAAACCCGTGACGATTGGCAACAATGTTTGGATTGGCGGACGCGCGGTCATCAATCCCGGTGTTAATATTGGTGATAATGTCGTGATTGGTGCAGGCTCTGTTGTCACCAAAGATATTCCGGCAAACTCTGTGGTTGCAGGAAACCCAGCGCGGTTGATAAAAATGGTTCCTGTTGCCCGCCACTAACTGTTATGGTTTTTTTTGGCAGAACTGTTACTTTTTTACCCTCCCCGGGCTTCTTAGAATAACAGTTCTCTGCCTGTAGCGTTCCAGTTCAAAAGGCCCATCATGACTGAAATTCAGCGCCTCCTCACCGATACTATCGAACAACTCAATGCCGAAGAACATCGCGACAATCGCCCGCGTTTTAGCATCAGCTTTATCCGCAAGCATCCGGGGTTATTTGTCGGTATGTGGCTAGGCTGGTTTGCTACGCTCTGGGTCATGCTGGAATCGGACACTCTGGCGGGATCGGTTTGGTTGTTAGTAGTGTTATTTGCGCTACTGAATGCTTTTTTCTTTTTCGACGTGAATCCGCGCTATCGCTACGATGATATCGATGTTCTGGATTTACGTGTTTGCTACAACGGCGAGTGGTACAACACACGCAATGTTCCCCCAACACTCATCGAGAAAATACTGCATTCTCCTGGTGTGGATGAACAAAAGAAATCTCTGCTGCATAAAATGATGGCCAGTAAAGGTGAGCTCTCGTTTTACGATATCTTCTCTTTAGGCCGCGCATAACGCCTGCCAATGACAAAATAAGGGGCAAAGCCCCTTATTTCAACGCCGTTTCTTCCCGCCCTGCACCGCTTTAAAACGCGGGTTGCTTTTGCAAATCACGTACAGCCTCCCTTTCCGTTTTACAATCTGACAATCCGGGTGACGCTGTTTCGCACTGCGTAATGAATTCAGAACCTGCATAACCTACGCTCCCTTCCCAAAGAATCGACCAAAACGCTGCTGGAAACGTGCAGGACTGCCTTCATTGGTAAATGTCTTCTGCTTACCGGTGTAATGCGGATGCGAGGCTGATGACACTTCAAGCGTGAAGTAAGGGTATGTCACACCTTCAAGCTCAATTTCACGTTCCGTTTTAATCGTTGAACCCACTTTGAAAAATTCATTTGCAGTAGTGTCGTGGAACACTACTGTTCGATAGAAAGGATGGATGTCGCGTTTCATTTTCTTTTTCCAGATATGTTATAACATAACAATAAAGTAAAAGATGAACAAAAAAAAAGCAAGCCTGTTGTTAGCAACTCTTCCTCTGCAACCCTGGTTAGCAAGAATTCGCAAATGCATTGAACCCTGCCAGACCATAACTTAGAAGATAACAATATTGGGCGACATGACTCGCTTGCGGCAATGTAATTTCGACGAACACCACGCCATTCAAGAAAGGATAAAACCATGGTTCAGCACTGTTGTTGTCGGGCAAAAAAATCAGCACGTGTCGAAAAAACATCTGAATTAAGCGGAGTCCAGAATGAACAGAACAACGACCCAGGCATTGCCAATACTCGATCTTCTAGCCCTTGAAGGTACAGCGACTGACCGCACCGCGTTTCTTGAACAACTGCGCTATGCGGCTCGTGATATTGGTTTCTTCTACCTGATTAATCATGGTATCAGCCCGGAGCTGCAACAGGCGGTTCAGGATGAAGCACAGCAGTTTTTCGCTTTGCCACATGCTGAGAAACAAAAAGTCGCCATGATTCACTCGCCCCATTTTCGCGGTTATAACCGTGCAGCCAGCGAATTAACCCGTGGTAAACCGGACTGGCGCGAACAGTTCGATATTGGCGCCGAACGCCCCGCTCTTTCAGTCAATGAAACGCAACCAGGCTGGCTTCGTCTGCAAGGGCCAAACCTATGGCCTGAATCTTTACCGACACTCAAACCCATCCTCTTGCAATTTCAGCGCGAAATGACCTCTGTTGCGTTGAAACTGCTGCGCACCTTTGCCCAGGCGCTGGAACTTCCGACTCACAGTTTTGATAGCCTTTACGGCAATAAACCCAATGAGCACATCAAACTTATCCGCTATCCGGGTCAACAGGCTGCGAATGGCAATCAAGGCGTTGGTGCTCATAAAGATTCGGGATTCCTGAGCTTTTTATTACAAGACCAACAGCAGGGTTTGCAGGTCGAGGTCACGCCGGATAACTGGATAGACGCATCCCCACTGCCTGGCAGTTTTGTGGTGAATATTGGTGAATTGCTTGAGCTTGCAACCAATGGTTATTTACGAGCCACGGTGCATCGCGTGATTTCCCCACCGCCGGGACATGAACGCCAGTCCATCGCATTTTTCCTCGGCGCACAATTAGATGCCATTGTGCCAATTTATGCTCTGCCACCCGCGCTTGCGCGCTATGCCCTCGGGCCAGAAAGCGACCCGCATAACCCACTGCTGCGTGATGTCGGCTGGAATTATCTAAAAGGACGGCTGCGTTCTCACCCTGATGTGGCGGAACGTTATTACCCGGATGTCTTGCGTAACAGCACTGAACTCATCGCTTAAACTTTAAAGGAACCACACCATGAAAAATGCCTCTTTTAAACTGGCAGGGACAGCGCTGTCTTTGGCTCTGGCTTTTAGTGCTCATGCAGCAGATACATTGCGCATCGCCGCCGATCCCGTGCCACACGCAGAGATCCTCGCGTTCGTGCAAAAACTCGATCCCAACCTGAAATTAAAAATCGTCGAACTCAGCAATGGCGTGAATGCGAATGAACTGCTGGCAAATGGCGACGTTGATGCCAACTATTTCCAACATGTGCCTTACTTGCGCGACCAGGAAAAAGCGCTGGGTAAAAAATTCACCGTCGCCGCCACCGTTCATATTGAGCCGTTGGGAATTTATTCGCATAAATACAAAGATCTGAAATCGATTCCTGAAAACGCCACTATCGCGCTTCCCAACAACGTAACCAACCTGAGCCGGGCGCTGTACCTTTTGCAGGACAACGGCTTAATTACCCTGAAGCCGGAATTTAAAGACGCGGCACAAAATCAGGCCACGCCGCGCGATATCGCCAACAACCCGAAGAAGCTAAAGATTGTTGAAATCGAAGCGCCACAATTACCACGCTCATTGGATGATGTGGATCTGGCGGTTATAAACGGCAACTACGCCCTCGAGGCCGGATTAACCCCCTCGAAAGATGCGTTAGGACTGGAAAGCGCCAACCATAATCCGTACGCCAATATTTTGGTCACCAACCCAAACCTGGCAAACGATCCGCGTATCAAAGAGTTGGCGAAAGATCTGCAATCCCCGCAGGTTGCTGAATTTATTCGTAAGCAGTTTAACGGTTCAGTGATCCCGGTGGCCGCACCACAATCATGATTACCCTTGAGAGGCTGAGTAAAGTGTATGCCGGAGGAGGCCAACCGGCTCTGGATGAAATCTCGCTGACTGTGCCTGAGGGTGCAATCTACGGCATTCTCGGGCGCAGCGGCGCGGGGAAAAGTACCTTAATTCGCTGCCTCAATTTACTGGAGCGGCCCACATCGGGCCGCATTCTAATGCAGGGCGTGGATATCACGACGCTCAATAATCGTGAGTTACGAACACATCGTCAGCGCACCGGAATGGTGTTCCAGCATTTCAATCTGATTCACGCTCGCAATGTTGCCGACAACATTTCTGTACCGCTGGAAATCGCCGGATATTCACGTGAAAGGCGCCAGCTACGTATCGTAGAACTGCTGCAATTGGTGGGCCTGAGTGATAAAGCGCAGGCTTTTCCCTCTCAGCTTTCCGGCGGCCAAAAGCAACGCGTCGGCATTGCTCGTGCGCTGGCTGCGCATCCAGACATCCTATTGTGTGATGAAGCCACCAGCGCATTAGATAGCGAAACCACTGCGTCGGTGCTGGCGCTGCTGATGGACATCAACCGTAAACTGGGGGTAACCATTGTGCTGATTACTCACCAGCTAGAAGTCGTGAAAGCTATCTGCGATCACGCGGCGCTATTAGAAAACGGCAAGCTGATAGAAAGCGGTTCGCTGTCCGAATTACTGTCTGTTCGCTATTCCCGCCTGCGCCAGGCGTTGCTTCCGGGAGATGCGGCGGAGCGAGCATTTTTACGCCGAATCGGCGTTTCAGGGAGCGTGTTATGCGAAGTCGCTTAGCGTGGGAAGATCTGTTGTCATTACTGCTTGATGGCACGCTGGATACGCTTTACATGGTCAGCCTTGCGGCGCTGTTTACCATCATTATTGGTTTACCGCTGGGCATATTGTTATTTCTTACCCGTCGCGATGGCGTGTTACCCGCACCAAAGATGAATCATATTATTGGTGGCGTAGTGAACGTTGGGCGCTCGCTGCCGTTTATTGTGTTGCTGATTGCCCTGATTCCATTCACCCGCATTATTGTCGGCACCACACTTGGCAGTACCGCAGCAGTGGTGCCGATAACGATCGGTGCTTTCCCGTTCTTTGCCCGGGTTGTAGAGAATGCGTTAGATGAAGTGGACAAAGGGCGTATCGAAGCCATTCTTTCTATGGGCGGAAATATCTGGCATATCATCGGAAAAGTGTTACTTCCTGAAGCGCTCCCTGCTCTTCTCGCTGGCATGACACTGACCATTGTGATGCTGATTGGATTTTCGTCGATGGCAGGTGTCATTGGCGGTGGTGGATTAGGCGACCTGGCGATTCGCTATGGTTACCAGCGATTTAACAACCAGGTAATGGTCGGCACCGTGGTGATTCTTATCGCAATGGTGCAATTGGTTCAAAGTGTTGGCAATCATCTGGTACGCCGCCTGGCGCACCGACGTTAATTAAACAGGTGGACTTATTATCCACCTTTTACTCTCAGGCCTTGTCACGCACCAGTATGGTGGTCAGCGTAAATGACAACCCCAATGCCAGTGCTACGCCCATCAATGCAAAAATAAAATACGGGCCGATATACGCAGGCAGACTAAAAATGCTCGACAAAATATAGCCATACAAACGCACACCAAAGAAGGCGATAAATGCTGAGGCGATGGAACTTGCGATAGTGGCCGCAATAAACGCTTTCTTATAGCGCGTCAGAACACCAAACAGTGCAGGTTCTGTAATACCCAGCAGAGCAGAAATTGCCGCAGGCAAAACAACAGCCCTTTCTTCACGTGATTTGCTCTGTTTCCAGATGGCAAATGTAGAACCGGCAATGGCCATGTTCGCCATAAACATCATCGGCATCAGCATGTCATACCCACGGTCAGTAAAGTTTTGCAGCGCGATAGGTGTCATCGCGTGGTGCATACCGGTCAAAATAGCCACCGGGCGAATCGCACCCACCACCAACCCGGCAAAACTTGCCGACACGCCAAACAACCCCTCGATAAACCATGCCAGTGCTTTACCCAAATAAATCCCCAGCGGCCCAATCACCACCAGCGCAACTAATGCCGCAAGGAACAAAGTGAGCGTCGGCGTGAAGACGGTTTTCAGCACATCCGGCATGAATCTATCCACCCAGCGATGGATGTAACTCAGCGCCAGAACCGAGAAGATGACAGGTATAACGCTTGACGCGTAATTGAACACCGAAACGGGTATCACATTGAGAAAATAGAACGCATCAACCGCATCCGGCGAATGGCTTGCCAGCATTTTTGCCGCTTCAATCAGCGACGGATACATGAAACAGGCAGCAACCGCCGCCGCCAGGTATTCATTGGTTTTAAAGATACGAGCAGCAGAAATTGCCAGGAAGAACGGTAAAAAATAGAACACGCCACTGGCAATCAAATCGATGACAATCACTGTGTCACTTTTCGCTGAAACTACTTTCAGCGCGATCAAACCCGCCAGCAAACCTTTGATCATCCCGGCGCCTGCAATGGCAGGAACTATTGGCCCAAACACGCCCGACACGGTATCCATAAACATCGATACCAGGCTTTTACGGGCTTTCTTCTGGTTGGCTGGTGCCGTGCTTTGTTCTGATGTTGAACCCAGCGCGTTGGTGAGTTGCTCATACCAACTGCTCACTTGCGGGCCAATAATTATCTGGAATTGATCGCTCTGAATTTGAGCGCCTAACACACCGGGTATTTTTTTAATTGCCGACTGATCTATTTTATTTTCGTCAATCAGAGAGAAGCGCAAGCGCGTCATACAGTGCCAGGCTTTACTAATATTATCCGCACCACCAATCAGGTGAATAATATTATTAATGGCATCACGAGTCCCCATCTGTCACTCCCAAAGAATTGCTTATTGTTATGTGTTGAATGCCCATGATGGTAGGGAATCGCAACCACGAAAACAAACCAATAAACTTTGAACACCGTCACAATTAGCCTACAGAAAGGACACTAAACACCATAAAGAGATAAATTGGTATGGTTTTTACACTCACCACGCATCTTTTCCTGACCAATAAAAATAAGCAAAAAAAATGATTTACCCGCACTCAAAAATAAGGTGATAGTAAATAGCAGAAGCCTGTTATCTCACGGTCTGTGGAGTTATCTCGTGAAACCAACGATTATTGAAAATATTGAATGCTTTATTACTCGTCCCGACCGTCACAATCTTATTACCGTACGCGTCACCACCGATAAAGGCGTGACAGGTCACGGTTGCGCAACGTTCCAGCAGCGCCCTCTGGCCGTAAAAACCATGGTTGATGAATATCTCAAGCCGCTGTTAATTGGCCGCGATGCTAACAACATTGAAGACCTGTGGCAGATGATGATGGTCAATGCTTACTGGCGCAATGGCCCGGTAATCAACAATGCCATTGCCGGTGTCGACATGGCACTTTGGGATATTAAAGGCCAGCTTGCGGATATGCCTTTGTATCAGCTCTTCGGGGGCAAATCGAAAGATGCTATCGCCGCTTACAGCCACGCCGCCAGTGAAACGCTGGAAGGGTTGTATCTGGAAGTCGACAAACTTCTTGCACAAGGGTATCGCTACATCCGTTGCCAGTTAGGGTTTTACGGTGGCACGCCTCAAGGGTTACACGCGACCAAAACCCCCACCGCTGGGGCTTATTACGACCAGGACGAATACATGGCCAATACCGTGGCGATGTTTAAGGCGCTGCGTGAGAAGTACGGTAACCAGTTCCATATTCTCCATGATGTGCATGAACGCTTATTTCCCCAGCAGGCCGTGCAGTTAGCAAAAGCGCTTGAACCGTACCAACCGTGGTTTATCGAAGACATTCTGCCACCTCAGCAAAGCGCATGGCTTGAGCAAGTGCGCGCGCACTCGTCTGTTCCGCTTGCAATGGGTGAGCTGTTTAATAATCCGGCTGAATGGCATGATTTGATTGTGAATCGCCGCATCGATTTTATTCGCTGTCACGTTTCACAAATTGGCGGAATAACGCCCGCGCTAAAGCTCGCCATTCTTTGCCAGGCTTTCGGCGTTCGTCTTGCCTGGCATGGCCCCGGCGATATGACCCCGATAGGTGTAGCGGTAAATACGCATTTGAATATTTATCTGCACAATGCAGCAATCCAGGAATTTATCCCGAATAAACCGAATACCGAATCGGTATTCCCCGGCGCCCCTGTTGCGGAGCGTGGATATATTTATCCGCTTGAGAAACCGGGTATTGGCGTAAGTTTTGATCAACAAAAAGCGGAGGCCTTCCCGGTGGAATATCGCCCACACGAATGGACGCAAAGCCGTTTGCCAAACGGGGCGATTCACACGCCCTGAGAACCCTTTCGATAAGCAAGATTATCGTGGTTATAGGGGGTGACGTAGGTGCAGGAATAATTGATATCAACGATATCGCTGATTTCAAACACCCGTCCTCCTTCGAGGATCCCCCGGTTGATGATACGCATCGCCGGGATGCCTTTTTTACACTCCAGCAAAACGGCCTGCTCTTTGTTAATCGCCACGGCCTGGTAGCTGGTTAACAAGTGAGAAATCCGAAACCCTTTGCTGAGCACATATTGTTGAATCGACTGCTCGATCACCTGCTGATTCAGATCGGGAAAATCCTGTACCGGCATCCGTGAAATCTCAATCTGGACCTTTTGGCTATCCACATATCGCAGACGGCAAAACTGCCAGATATAGTCATCTTCGCTCAGATCAAATACCTGCTGCTCTTCTCTGTTTGGTAATTTTTTATGCAGATTTACCATGCGAAAAGCCATCTGATCAAAACGCTTTTCGGTGATGGAGTTATAAACGAGAGGGTTATTACGCGCCTGTGGATTAATCCAAATCCCGGATCCCTGAATAATCTCAATGACCCCGATACTCACCAGTTTTTCCAGCGCCTTGCGAATAGTAAAGCGCGATACATCATATTCCACAGCGAGCTGGCGCTCTGGAGGTAATTTTCGTCTTTGCACATCGTTATGCTGATAAATCTTACTTAACAGATCCTGGATAACGAACTCTTTTTTCTTCATTTCTGACCCACAGACCTTGTCCCGCTAGTTCTTGAAGTAAAACATAACATCCAACATAAAGCTGGGATAGACTAACCTTGTCTATGGAAAAACAATATAAAAACTAACCTCTTAACTGGGTCTAAAAGAATGACATCCCGAAAACTAATCAGCCTGGTAAGCGGTATATTAATTCTGGCGGTTTTGTTACCCATTTTATCCAGTGTGTATATTGCTCATCGTAATGCCGAACAGAATTTTCACGATGATTTAATCGAATTTGCCGACCATGCATTACTGCGTACGAGCAAAGTCATCGATCAGGCTATTTCCGCCGTTGATGAAATTAACCGCTTTAAAGGTAGTACATGTACGCCCGTCCACACTGAAACCATGCGCCGTGTCGCACTTGAATATCGTTATGTGCAAGAAGTCATGTTTCAGAACAATAATCATATTCTGTGTAGCTCACTGGAATCGTTCGCGCATGGTGAAGAATTAGGCGTGCCCGATCGCAATGGAACCAATGGTTTTAACGCATGGTACACCATTCCCTCCACACCCGGTTTTCAGCGCAAGATGGTATATATCGGCAAACAACAACATCTCGCGTTAGTCGACCCAATGTCTTTTATTGATGTACTGCCATTTGGTAAGTACACGGTAAATATTGCCATGGTGGGTTTGCGTAAAAATCAGCTTATCGCCAGCAATAGCCAATATGTCCCGGATGTGTGGCGTACCCCTCTTGAACAGGGAGTGGAAGAGTTTCAAAGCGAGAACAATTTTTATGTCATTCGCCGGGATGAAAATCTCGGTCTGGCAATGATTACCTGGGCGTCAATGGAACCGCTGACAACTGCCTGGTATCAGCAATTACTCATCTGGTTGCCTGTGGGGCTTATTGTCAGTCTGGCGGCGGGAGGATTCTTAATTCGTGTTCTGCGTCGGTTATCATTGCCGCGCTATCGATTGATGGATGCGATTAAAAACCATGAGATTAGCGTGGTATATCAACCCATTGTTCACCTTCAAAGCGGTGAAAGCGTTGGCGCTGAAGCGCTTATTCGTTGGCAACAACAAGATGGCACTTTGCTAACCCCTGATGCGTTTATCCCTCTGGCGGAACAAACAGGGCTGGTCACGCAGTTAACTGAACAGGTTATTGAGATACTCTTCCACGAGCTCGGTGACTGGCTTCACAACCATCCACACCACCATATTTCAGTAAATATGGGCGTGCACGATATACGTAGTCTGCATATTCTGGAAGTCATTCGTCCTTATCTCGCCCGCTATAGGGTCAAGCCTGGACAAATCGCATTTGAAATTACCGAGCGTGGTTTTGCTGACCCTAAAATTACTGCTCCTGTTATTGCGCAATATCGCGAAGCCGGGCATGCAATCTACATTGATGATTTTGGTACGGGTTACTCAAGCCTGAGTTATTTACAGGATCTCGATGTTGATATCCTGAAAATAGACAAGTCTTTTGTCGATGCTCTCGAATATAAAAATGTCACTCCGCATATTATTGAAATGGCGAAGGCGTTGAATATTCTGATGGTTGCCGAAGGGATTGAAACCCCCGGCCAGGCCGCCTGGTTACGCAAACAAGGTGTCCAGTACGGCCAGGGCTGGTTGTTCAGTAAGGCTTTACCGAAAGATGAGTTTATCGACTGGGTAGCTAAACATCTGGCAACCTAGCGAAAACCTGCTGAATTATTTCACACCCAGACGCTTTGCCAGGCGGTGCAAATTGCCGACATCCAGTTGTAATTGCCGGGCACAGGCAGCCCAATTGCCTGCATGGGCATCTAGCGTGTTGATAATAATACGGCGCTGGTAATCATCCGTCGCAGCACGCAAATTATTGACTAGCAGCACCGGAGCAACAGGCGTAGTAACCGATTTAATGTCTGCATCTGCTAGCTGAAAATGCTGTGGCTGAAGCCAGACTTCACCGTCCGTTTTTCCAGAACGCGCCAGTACAGTCGCGCGATACAGTGCGTGTTCCAGCTCTCGAATATTCCCGGGCCAATCGTAACGACGCAGTAACTCACGGGTAGCATCGCTTAACGCAACCTGTTTTAACCCCATTTTTACGCGGCTTTGCTCACAGAAAAACCCAGCCAATAACGTGATGTCATCACCCCGTTCACGCAGTGGCGGAACATGCAGCGGAAAGACGCTCAAACGGTGAAAGAGATCGGCTCGAAATTCGCCTGCCAGCACATGTTGTTTGAGGTCGCGATTGGTCGCGGCCAGCACGCGTACATTTACGCGATGGCTACTGTCATCACCCACGCGCTGAATATCGCCATACTGCAAAACCCGCAACAATTTTGCCTGTAGCGTTAATGGCAACTCCCCTATTTCATCAAGGAAAAGCGTGCCGTTATCGGCCATTTCAAACTTGCCGGTACGGTGATGAATGGCACCTGTAAACGCCCCTTTTACATGGCCGAACAGTTCACTTTCCGCCACACTTTCCGGCAACGCGGCACAGTTCAGATAGACCAGTGGATTTGCCGCCCGCGCTGATCCGCTGTGAATCGCACGCGCAACCAACTCTTTACCAACGCCCGTTTCCCCGGTAATCAATACATTCAGATCGGAGCCCGCGACAATCTCAATTTCTTTCTTGAGCTGCGTAATTCCTTCGGACAACCCCACCATTTCGGCACTGCTGGTTTTTGTCGTAACAGGAACCATTGCAGCGGCAGACGTTTGGTTTTCAAGTTGCTCCATCAGCAAGGCATTATTTAACGCACCTGCCGCCAGCACGCTGACCAAACGTAACTCTTCATCGCTGAAATGGTCGAACTGCGCCGGGTCCATGCCGTCCACGGTTAACGCTCCAATCAGATTTTGATCGGCAAACAGCGGCAGGCCGAGGCAGGCATGCACTTTTAAATCGGTGTGATCGGGAATAAGGCCATCATAAGGATCGGGTAACTCGCTTTCCGCCGGAAACCGAACCACATCACCTGCGCGCGCAATGGCTTCCAGGCGTGGATGCGCGTCTAAGTCGAAACGCCGCCCGAGCACATCCTGTGCCAAACCATCAATCGCCAACGGACGAAACTGCCGTGCTTCATATCGCAATAGCGCAGTGGCATCGCCGCCTAAAAGCTGACGCAGTGTTCGAATCAGACGAGCAAAACGGTCCTGATGAGAAATACCGCTTTGCAGGTCAATGGCAATGTTAGCGAGAGAAGTAATAGACAGGCTCATGAGCGGCTCCATAAAACGATTTCGCCAACTTACCCCTCAATTGTCATAAAGACAATGACATTGTCAAAAAGACATTTATCGATATTGTCACAATGACAATTCAATTTATCTGAAAACAATAAAAACAATTAAAAATCAGCACTATAAAAAGTTGGCACGTTGTTTGTAATACCTCAACTACGCGCATTATTTTTTATTCTTTTTGAGGTTCTGACAAATGGCTATTCAGGTTAAAAACAATATTCAATGGGTTGGACAACGTGACTGGGAAGTACGTGATTTTCATGGCACAGAATATAAAACGCTCAAAGGCAGCAGCTATAACAGTTACCTGATACGTGAAGAAAAAACGGTGCTTATCGATACCGTTGACCACAAATTCAGCCGTGAGTTTGTTCAAAACCTGGCAAGCGAAATTGACCTCAATACCCTCGATTACATCATCATCAACCACGCAGAAGAAGACCATGCGGGCGCGCTGACCGAGTTGATGTCACGCATTCCTGATACGCCAATTTACTGTACCGCCAACGGCGTGGACTCCATTAACGGCCATCATCATCATCCAGAATGGAATTTCCATGTGGTGAAAACCGGCGACAGCCTGGACATTGGCAACGGCAAACAGCTTATCTTCGTTGAAACGCCAATGCTGCACTGGCCTGACAGCATGATGACTTACATGACAGGCGACGCGGTGTTATTCAGTAACGATGCCTTTGGCCAACATTATTGCGATGAGCATCTGTTTAACGATGAAGTTGATCAAGCTGAACTGTTCGAACAGTGCCAGCGCTACTACGCCAATATTCTTACGCCGTTCAGCCGCCTGGTCACACCGAAAATCACCGAGATTCTTGGGTTTAATTTGCCGGTGGATATGATTGCCACCTCTCACGGCGTTGTCTGGCGGGATAACCCAACGCAAATAGTCGAGCTGTATCTGAAATGGGCTGCTGATTACCAGGAAGATCGCATCACCATTTTCTACGACACCATGTCTAACAACACTCGCATGATGGCCGACGCCATTGCGCAGGGCATTAACGAAATCGATCCTCGCGTTGGGGTGAAAATCTTTAACGTAGCTCGCCATGATAAGAACGAAATTCTGACCAATGTGTTCCGCTCCAAAGGTGTTCTGGTGGGCACATCCACCATGAATAACGTAATGATGCCAAAGATCGCGGGCCTGGTAGAAGAGATGACAGGACTGCGTTTTCGCAACAAACGCGGCAGCGCATTCGGCTCCCACGGCTGGAGCGGCGGCGCGGTTGACCGACTTTCTACCCGCTTGCAGGATGCCGGTTTCGAAATGTCTCTCAGCCTGAAAGCAAAATGGCGCCCGGATATCGACGCGCTGGAAGTCTGCCGCGAACATGGCCGTGAAATTGCCCGCCAGTGGGCACTCACACCACTGGCTCCAGCCCCCGTTTGCGCTCCGCAAGAAAGTGTTGTCGAAGCAAAAACCTGCTCTGACTTAGGCCCACGTATGCAGTGCAGCGTTTGTCAGTGGATTTATGACCCTGAGACAGGTGAACCGATGCAGGATGTTGAACCCGGAACACCCTGGGCCAATGTCCCCGACAGCTTCCTGTGCCCTGAATGTTCCCTTGGTAAAGACGTGTTTGATGTCCTGGCAACGGAGGCAAAATGAACCACGGTATCGTGATTGTCGGCTCGGGTTTCGCTGCGCGCCAGCTGGTAAAAAACATCCGTAAACATGACTCTCAGGTGCCTGTGCGCCTGATTGCCGCCGACAGTATGGATGAATACAACAAACCTGATCTCAGCCACGTCATCAGCCTTAACCAGCAGGCAAACGATCTCACCCGGCAGCGCACCGGGGAGTTTGCCGAGCAATTTAATCTGACGCTGCACACCAATAGTTGGGTATCTGAAATCAACCCCCGTGAGCGTCTGGTGAAATGCGCTCACCAGCAGTGGCCCTATGACAAACTCGTGCTGGCGACAGGTTCAAGTGCCTTACTGCCCCCGATTCCGGGGAAAGAGTTGATGCTGACACTCAATAGCCAACAGGAATTCCTGGCTTGCGAAACGTCATTGCGGGATGCCCGCCGGGTGATGATTTTAGGAGGAGGTTTAATCGGTACTGAGCTGGCAATGGATTTTTGCCGCGCCGGGAAGCAGGTGGTTCTGGTGGATAACGCATCCAGCCTGCTTGCCTCGCTGATGCCTGCGGAAGTCAGCGCCAGGCTTCAATATCGCCTGAACCAAATGGGTGTTGAGCTGTTGTTCAATCAACGTCTGGATGCGCTCAGTAAGACTCCGCAGGGGATTAATGCCGCGTTAAGCAACGGACGAATGATTGGCGTAGATGCGGTTGTAGCCGCAATTGGCCTGCGTCCGAACATAGGGCTTGCGCAGCAAGCGGGGCTTGCAGTAAACCGGGGTATCAAGGTTAATCGCCAGTTGCAGACCTCGGATGCCAATATTTATGCGCTGGGTGACTGCGCTGAAATTGACGGTAAAGTGCTGCCGTTCCTGCAACCGATCCAGTTTAGCGCCATGACGCTTGCCAAAAATTTGCCTGGAGCAAACGAGGAGCTGACGCTGCCCGCAATGCTGGTGAAAGTGAAGACGCCCGAGTTGCCATTACATCTGGCGGGTGAAACACAACGCACTGATTTGCAATGGCAGATTGCAACTGAATCACAAGGTTTAATCGCCAAAGGCTATGATGAAACCCAGCAGTTGCGGGCCTTTATCGTCAGTGAAGCGCATATGAAAATGGCATTTGGCTTGTTGCGAGAATTGCAGCTTTAAATCTGGTTAAGTGGGTGACGCAAACGTCCGGCTGTGTAGCGGGTTGCATTTGCGTCACCCGCCGGACTTATTCGTCCAGAAGCGGTGCAAAGCCACCATAAATCATGCGCTTGCCATCGAATGGCATTGATTCGCCAAACTCTTTCATCCGCGGGTCTGACATCATTTTGGCATTAGCCACGTCACGGACTTCTTTTGAGGGATATTCAATCCAGCTAAAAACAACTTCTTCATTCTCTTCTGCTTTCACCGCCATGCGGAAGTCGGTGAGCTTGCCGTCGGGCACATCATCGGCCCAACATTCCACGATACGTAACGCGCCAAACTCTTTAAACAACGGAGCCGCTTTTGCGGCCATTTGCTTATACGCCTCTTTATTTTCTGCGGGTACAGCAACGACAAAACCATCAACATAATGCATTGTGAACCTCCACGGTGTGGGGAATACGGGTAGATAATTTCCACCCGTGATGATTACGATTGATAAGTTTAGTCGTTAAGAATGAATGCTGCCCGCTCAAAATTTGAGCAGCATTTCATATTGCATAACGGGGTCTTGATGGTAGCCGCAACTCAAGAAAAGAGGGGCAATGTGTTCGGGTATCGTGACAGCAGTTGTCAGCCCAGGGAAGCGCTCATGCAGTAATGTGAGCAGTTTCTTCGCCTGCCCTTTGCCACGCGCAGCAGGGTCAACATAAAGCATGCGCAGTCTGGGTTGTGGTGACGTGGCAACCATTGCATAAGCCACATCGTTCAGAATAAATGCCTTACCGGGTAATTTATAGAGCGTTTCAGGCGCACTTAGCCAGGGCATTCGCAGATGGGAATCGACCATTATTTTTTTTGTCACCACCATAGGGTCGATTTCCAGCAATGCATCTGTTTCAACCAACCGCGTAGAACCCACGGCATTAAACCCGACTAATTTCTGCTGACGCACAAAACCCATGCGTTCATACAACGCCAGTCCGCTATCGTTACCGACAATGACTTCCAGCCACATGTTGCGGTCGCCACGCGCACGCGCTTCGTCGATTAATTGCTGCATAAACTGTTTGCCGAATCCCTGGCCACGCAGTTCAGGGCGGATCGCAAATGCAGCCAGACGGCTGGTTTGCCCACGGCGGGTGATGACCGCCAGCGCTTTTGACTCACCATCCTGCATCCAGACTTTACTGTCGTTAAGACTGATATCCTCGGCACCAAAACGTGAAGCAAAGGTGTCACCATCAATGGTAAAAGGGACCAGATATCCTTCAAAGCAGTGGGACAAAATCTCTGCCAACTGGTGGCTATTCCAGTAGGCAGCCGCTTTACTCGTGACTTTGCTTTGCATCGTGACCTCTTCGAATGGGGGTTTTGGCTACAACCTTAGGGCACGACTGTGGGTTCAACCAGTTTTTTATGCGGCTGGGCGCGAATGCGGAACCAGGGCAAACAGAGTTGGATAAGCGGGCCAATCGCCAGCGCATACAATACCGTGCCAACGCCAAATGTACCGCCCATCAACCAGCCTGCCAGTAAGACCGTCAACTCAATTGCCGTACGCACTGTGCGCACCGACCAACCCGTACGGGCGTTAATTCCCGTCATCAGTCCATCACGCGGGCCGGAACCAAACCCTGCGCCGATGTACATCCCAGTGGCGATGGCATTTACCAGAATCGCACTCGCAAGCAAAATACTGCGTGCCACAACCGATTCGAGCGGCGGCATCAACGCGAGCGCTGCATCGGCGGCAAGGCCCAGAACAATCACATTACTGACCGTACCCAACCCAGGTTTCTGGCGCAGAGGAATCCACAGCAACAGGACCAGCGCCCCGACGACGATCATCACCATGCCAATGTTAAGTGAGAAGATCCGCGCCACGCCGAGATGGAACACATTCCACGGATCAGCGCCTAAATTGGATCGCACGAACATGGCCGTGGACACACCGTACAGCACCAGGCCGGTATAAAGTTGTAGTAAGCGACGAGCGATCATTGTGTTCACCTCAGAGATCTTTTGTGGCTATACTTTCACCCAGAATGGCCTTTAAATTAAGGTCCAGTTAATACAAAGTGGATTGCTATGTCACAGCGCAGAACGGGTTCATCTTCTCTGATAAAACTGCTTGGAAACTGGCATCAGGATTTACCGCGTACCCCGGTTTATCGGCAGCTGGCTGATGGGATGCGGCTACTGATTCTGGATGGTCGCTTGCCGTTAGATTGCCGCCTGCCGGGTGAGCGCGAACTCGCAACCGCGTTGGGAATCAGCCGCACAACGGTCGCCACAGCGCTGGCGCAACTGCGTGAAGAAGGTTACCTGGCAAGCCGACAAGGCTCCGGCTCTGTCACCATGCTGCCGGAGGGTGGGCAAACCGTTTCAACCCTTCCGGGAAGTGCTGCGACGCTTGATCTTTCCACCGCCGCGCTCGTCGCCGGGCCCGAAATACACCAGGCCTATGCCAATGCGCTGATTGCCCTACCGGAACATCTGGGTAGTACCGGTTACTGTCAGCAAGGTTTGCCAGATTTGCGGCGTGCTATCGCACAACGTTATGCCGGGAGAGGGCTGCCAACTCATGCCGATCAGATTATGATCGTAAATGGAGCACTGAGTGGTTTTGGCCTGATTCTGCGTCTGCTGACGGGCCCTGGCGATCGCGTGGTGCTGGATAATCCTACTTACCCAATGGCACTCACGGCAATTAAAGGGGCTTCATGTCGTGCGGTTCCCGTCAGCCTGACCGAAGAAGGTTGGGATACCGAGGGGCTGGCGGCCACCATTGCACAAACGTCGCCACGCCTGGCCTACATACTTGCTGATTTTCATAATCCCAGCGGGCGCTGCATGGATGCTGCAACACGTGCCCTCATTGCTGAAATTGCCGCACGAACACGCACCACCATCGTGGTGGATGAAACCATGGTAGACCTGTGGTACGACGCACCACCACCGCCACCACTGGCTGCTTTCGATGATGCGGAGCGGGTAATTACGCTGGGTTCTGCCGGGAAAAGTTTCTGGGGCGGCTTGCGGTTAGGATGGATACGCGCCAGCGCACGCACAATTGCATCGCTGGTTCAAATCCGTGACTCACTCGATCTGGGCTCCCCAGTGCTTGAGCAGCTTGCGGTCATAAATTTGATTAACGAAGCCGACAATTTTTTGCCACAACGTCGAGAAATGTTACGTATGCGAAGAGACGCCTGCGGTGAAGCAATAAAAGAATTATTCCCGGACTGGAAAATTTCCGTGGTTCCCCAGGGCGGTTTATCCTGGTGGATTGAGCTGCCAAAGCCGTTAGCAACGGTATTTGCTGCAAGCGCTGAGTCTATTGGCATCCGTATTGGTGCAGGCCCACGCTTCGGGCCTGAAGGAGCATTTGAACGATATTTACGTTTACCCTTCACACTTGAACCTGCGCAAATGCGGCTGGCACTGGAACGATTAAAACCGCTTTGGGATAAGCTGGCGCAAACCGGGAATGAATATATGAGAAGAACGGTGGTTTAACGCTAATAACTTAAAGGTTCATAATAGTAAAATGTGAACCTTATTTTCTGAGGGGTATTATTAACATTGCACTTTAATCCCCAACGAGTAAAAACATCATTAATAACCATCAGGTAAAATTTTATTAATTGACGTCAGCCTTCCATCTTTCATCGTGATATACCCACCTTCTTTTAAATCAGCCAGCACTCTAAATACATGAGTACGCGATAACTTAGTGCGCCTTATAATGAAATTTGCCAGACCTTCGCTTTCATTTGGGTATGTCTTAGCTCTATACAGATAGCGATAAAGCATAGGTTTAATGGTTTGGTAGCTGGTTAACTGTTTTCTCTCAGAGTGAAGTTCAAGCGAGAAAATGGTCATGAAAATCAGAATGTTTGATAGCACCTGCATGCTTTTGATATCTTGAAAAAAAATCTCATCAAACTTCTCATAAGAAATCTCGACGACGCTTACTGGTGTCATGCATTTGTATTCAAAATTTAGCAGCGGACAATATCGCTCCATCAAACCAATTGGCATAACGTCAATCGCATTGCCAATAGTGAGTTCACTTTCAGCGTGTAAAATAGCAATAGAGCCTTCTACAGGAACATAAATAAAACCGGGCGTTAGGGTTAACTTCCTTGTCGCCGCAAAAGCTAACTCTTTACCATTTTTGCAGATGTCATTAACCTGGCTCTCCAGGTCCAGAGATTTATAATAACGATGAATATTTTCGAAGCTAGCTTCCATAATATATCCAATATATATCATCAATCTTTATAGTATAGCGCTACCGAATAGAAAAGTCTGTACAAAATGAAAATAACGAAACCATCTAAATATCAAAATATATCGCAGTCCCATATGGCACTACTTCATCATTAAACAATCGATTAAAGTTGACGAAGTGGTAAACATGCAGGTTTTCTTAAACCCGTTTATTCCAAATAAAGTGAAGTCCAAAAGATATTTGAATCTTTTAGACTTTATTAAGTTTAGAGGTTGAATTAATGAGACTGAATCTAATAGCCACAAGCCTGATTGCTGCGGGTTTGCTGACAACACTGTCAGTTACCGCTGCAACTCCAGCGCCTGCAAAGGATGCAACGGCTGCAACGAAACAAGCGAATGACGCACTTTACAATCAGCTGCCATTCTCTGATAAAACTGATTTTGCCAATGCGCATAAAGGCTTTATCGCCGCCCTTCCCCAGGATGTGATTAAGGGCAAGGAAGGTAATGTTATCTGGAACCCGCAGCAATATGCTTTTATTAAAGAAGGCGACAAAGCACCAGCGACGGTTAATCCAAGCCTGTGGCGTCAGTCCCAGCTAATTAACATTAGCGGTCTGTTCCAGGTGACCGACGGTGTTTACCAGATCCGTAATCTCGACCTTTCCAATATGACGATTATTGAAGGTAAAACCGGGATTACCGTTGTCGACCCGTTAGTTTCTGCTGAAACCGCTAAAGTCGGTTTAGATCTGTATTACAAAAACCGCGGTAAAAAACCCGTCGTCGCCGTTATCTTTACCCACAGCCACGTTGACCACTACGGCGGTATACGCGGCGTGGTTGATGAAGCTGACGTAAAAGCGGGTAAAGTTAAACTGTATGCTCCACAAGGCTTTATGGGTGCAGCCGTCGACGAGAACATTATGGCGGGCAACGCGATGAGCCGCCGTGCGAGCTATATGTACGGGAACCTGTTACCTGCCGATGCTAAAGGCCAGGTGGGAGCGGGCCTGGGTACCACGACGTCTGCGGGTACGGTGACATTACTGGCTCCTACTAACTACATTACCCACACCGGCCAGGAAGAAGTGATCGATGGGCTGACCTACGACTTTATGATGGCACCAGGTTCGGAAGCGCCGTCAGAAATGCTGTGGTATGTCAAAGAGAAGAAAATGATTGAAGCGGCGGAAGATGTCACTCATACGCTGCACAATACTTACTCCCTGCGCGGCGCGAAAATCCGCGATCCGCTGGCGTGGTCCAAATATATTAATGCCGCCATTGATCGCTGGGGCAGCGATGCCGAAATCATCATCGCGCAGCACCACTGGCCGACCTGGGGTAAAGATAATGTCGTCAACCTGATGAAAGGTCAGCGCGATATGTACCGTTATATCAATGACCAAACATTACGCATGGCGAACGAAGGCTTAACCCGTGATGAAATCGCAGCAAACTTCAAGCTGCCACCAAAGCTTGCGAAAACCTGGGCAAGCCGGGGTTATTACGGTTCAGTCAGCCATGATGTGAAAGCGACCTATGTGTTCTATCTCGGCTGGTTCGATGGCAATCCGGCAACGCTTGATGAACTGCCACCAGAACAATCGGCGAAGAAATTCGTTGAATATATGGGCGGTGCGGACAGTATTCTGCAAAAAGCGAAATCTGATTACAGCCAGGGTAATTACCGCTGGGTAGCTCAGGTCGTTAGCAAAGTCGTGTTCGCCGATCCCGATAACAAGGCAGCGCGTAATCTGGAAGCTGATGCGCTGGAGCAAATGGGATACCAGGCGGAATCCGGCCCATGGCGTAACTTCTATCTTTCGGGTGCACAAGAACTGCGTAACGGTGTTGTCAAAGCTGCGACACCAAATACGGCAAGCCCGGATACCGTTCGCGCGATGACGCCAGAAATGTTCTTCGATTACATGGCGGTACACATTAACGGTGAGAAAGCGGCCAATGCGCACGTGGTGCTGAACTTTAACTTCGGCGACCAGGGCGGGAAATACAAGCTGGAACTGGAAAACGGTGTGCTTAACCACACGCCAAATTCAGAAGCCAGCAACGCTGACGCAACCCTTAATCTTTCCCGCGATACGCTTAACCGTATTGTATTGAAAGAAGAAACATTGCAGCAGGCAAAAGACAAAGGTGATGTAAAAATCACGGGTGACGCAGGAAAACTGGATGAAGTTCTGAGTTATATGGACAAATTTAACTTCTGGTTCAACATAGTTACGCCTTAAAAATCACGCCATAACTTGATGCCCTGTGACGCAAGCTGCAGGGCACAATTCTATTTGTACCACCCACAATTTCCCCTTCCGATCTCAAGAAATCATCCAGTGGACTTTATAGTTTTGCGCTTTGATTTTGTGCGAAGTAAAAACAGAGAGTCATGCAGCGACAGGCTTAAACATGCTGAGGTTTTGCATGCGCCAGAATTGGGTGGGGGCCCTGCCAGGCAACTCATAGACAATTCACTTAACATAACCCATTGTATTTCAATGCACAAAAAAGCGGTGGGGCAAACAATTTGTATCACCAAATTTTACCACTGGCAAGCCGTTTTCTAATGCGACAAATCTAAAAAAGCCGGAATTTATCCGGCTGTTATGTCTTGCTGATTTGTCGTTGTCGCTTTTCGTTCAGGTAGTGCCGGATGGTGGACTCTAGGCCGTGCTGGTTGATTCGGTCTAGCAAGCTGCTACGTGAGCAGTTTAATCTACGGGCCAATGCTGAAAGATTCAAAATCCCATCATCTTTGACACCATCAAGGGTCATAGCCAACAACGGCATGTTACCGAATCCGGTTAAAACAAGCTTACACATGTATATCTCCTTTCCTTTGCCTCGCCCTTGCAGGGCTTCATATTCACGGTGGGGACAAATTGCCCCCAAAGCCCGCTTTCTTACGCTGCGTTAACCAACTTCGTTACGAAATCGGGACGGTAGACTACTGGTAAGAGTGAGCTTTCTGCGAAAACTTCCACATTTTTCAGCTTGTCGGTAACTGAATAAATCCTGAAGTCCACAGGCTCCGCAAAGGCCAGATCCAAGTTTCGGCTAGTAGCAGTTGCCACATAACCAAATGGCAATGCAATCTCAGAACTTAGCGGCTTGCTGAAGCGTGGAACCAGGAATGAATCATCAGCACCAACGCCGTAAAGGTTTTGGTCTGTTACTTCCACGATCCGAATATTATCAATAATAAAAGTCGAAAACGCTGGGAGAATTTCCTTATTAAACAATACGTCACGGTCCAACACACCATATTGCACGTTTTGGCGAATATCTGGGTGATACTTGATACCACGATAGACATTGCTGCCCGCAAAAAGGATAAAGCCATCTAACTGGCCCGCTAATCCGCCCATCGCGATCTTTGCAGCCGTCACAGCGTCATCCAGACTGCGTAGCGGGTCACCTGAAGCCACGTTGGTATTGATTGTTCCGCTCGACTGAAGATAACCAAACTCATCCTCATACGAAATAATGCTTTGCTGAGTGTGTTCCGCTGAGACAGTATTTCGGAAGAGTGCGTCAGCGAAAATCCGCTCGCGGGTACGCATGTATTTATCGTGCATAGCGATAGCTGAAGCGGTCACGGCGTCCATAATGGTTGATTGCAAGTCACTACCTGGCTTGCGGTAGGGCTGAACATCTGCCGACGTAATTCGATCTTGGTACGCGTAGAGAGGGGCCTCAATCAGGTGATTGGAAGCGGTACGCTTTACCGTAGAAGACCAGTCTGAGCCATATCTGGAGACGGAATTTGCAATTTTTTGACTCACAGAATCAACAAAATCTAAGCTGATTTTTGGACTCATTGAAGTCTGTCTATCGCTAAATACATTGAGCGTTGTTAAAAGTGTGTTCTTGGCTTCCATATCCTGGAAGGTCCTTGTGTAATCGGCAAAGCTGAAATTTGTAGATAAACCCATTTTATAATTCTCCTTATTATTCTGCGTCTGGTGCAGTGGATCGGATATCACCTGAAGCGGTCAAAGCTGCTACAGCTAACGGGCCAGCCGTCGCACCGTTAACGGCAATGATGGTTGCTTCCTTGATAAACACCCCACGGTCCGCAACCAGGATATGAGCATCTGCCCCTGCTTTGTGATGACTAAGCACCAACAGGCAGTCAGCGCCCGAGACATAGGCCGCGCCTGTGCTTGTAATGCAGCTGCCTGGCTGAACATCTACAGCCAGATCCACAATGAGTCCTTTCTTATCGAAGAGCGGGTCAGCGGCATACGAGATGACATCATTGTAAGAACGTTCGGTTGTTCCCATTTTCATAGTTTTTTTTCTCCATCAGTTGTTATGTCTGCACGTTGGCAGTTGTTTTAATCAACGTGAAATATCACGCCGTTTATTGCAAAAAAGGCCACCTGTTGAGATGGCCTTCTTTGTTTGGTGTTCCATGCAGAAAAAAACCAAGGCGAGGGATACCCGCCTGGGGTAGGAGAAATAACGGTACGTTATTATTTTTCTGGATGGAGAATGGGGGGAGCAGCGCCGACAATTGACGGAATCCAACAACCGAGAAGAACGGCGCTAACTCAGTGCCAGTTTGCATCACTGACGGGATGGCCTGCGAGGAGGCAGGACTTAGTGCAGTCGTTACAACTGCTGGCAAATCCCCAACGGGTTGGAGAAATTCTTTCTTTTATTCAGTGTTCACAAATCACATCTGGTCGGTAGCAGAGTAAACACTCAATAAAAGAGGCTGGCATCTTGAGAGGACAACGCAGCCGCTTTAACAGGAGATAAACGAGCATAGCAATGGCTGTTGTACGCATATTTATTCTTCCTTATCAATATTTTACCACAAAACCCGTGAAATTTAAAGGATAATGATTATCATTTCGATAAATTTAACAAATGCGATAAAAATTTCACGAGGCCTCTTTGTGAAGGCCGTTTATTGGTGAGAGTAGAGATGATAATTTACTCTGGGGCGAACAGTAGATTCACATTTTTCTGCTCATTTTCCCTGATTCTGGTATCCACGAGGCCCGTAACAGCACCATCATGAACATACACATCCATTTGTTGGTTTAGTTTCAGATCAGCACTGCCTGTGACGTTTACAGGGATTGCTCGCTGTTGCAGCAGACTTTCAACACCTGGTTGTGTAAATGTTGGTTGTTTTGGTGTGAAATTGTAATCCATTGACGGGATGCCAAATGATAACGGTGCCGTGTTCCATGCAGTGCCTGCACCAAGTGCGGCCTGTGGCGTCTGGGTAACACCTGGAATAACACTGGCACCAGTGAAAGTGGCGGCTGCGGCTTTTATCTTGTTGATTAACCATCCTCCGGCGCTGTCATCGTAATACCAGCCTGACTCATTCACTTGCTCGTGCTTGTTATCAGGGAATAAATTCCAGCTACTCCACCAGTTGGTTAAAGAGAGGATCGCCTTCGTCATCTCACCCAAGCTACGGCCTAATTCGTCACTAATCGGGATGAGACCAGCAAGACCAGCGGATAACTTGTCCGTGTTAGTGCCATATTCACCAAGACCTTGTACAAATGAAGCAGAGAAATGATCGGCCAGGCTTGTTTGGACCCTGCTGTATTCTGTCGATAACGCAGACAGGCGGTTTAACTGCTCCTGTTGTGCATCTGATAAGGCGTAACCAGTACGGGCCAGGTCATCCATACGTTTCTGGACGGCTTCACCACCATCAGCAAAAGCGGGCAAAACCTTGCTCGCGTCGTTGATACTTTCGCTGGATGCTGCCGTTTCGGCTTGGGTAAAGTGAAACTGCTTTTGCAGTTGCTTCAGGTACACAAGGAAGGTATTGAAGTCGAGGCGGTCGAGTTCTTTAACAACACGTTTCGCTGTGGCTGCATTGGATTTGCCAGCGATGGCGTTGATAAGGTCACCAAGTTCCCCACCACCTGATAACGTCGCTTTGCCGCTCTTGTCGGTTTTCCAGACTCCGTTAGCCGTGAGCTGGCCCACCTTGTCTCGGTAGTCTGCCTGAAGGTCGAGCATCTTATCAGGAGAGATATTAAAGCCAGTCTTATTGGCTACAACATCGCGCACCGCTTCATATTCAAGACGGGAAACACCTTGAGATTGAAGGGATTTCATCTGTTGATTGCGTTCAAGACTCCCCTGTAGCACTGCGCCAGCTTTGGATATCCCCATGCTTCCAGCCAGTGCCGCGCCACCAACTACCCCAGCGACAGCAAGCCCTGAACCACCTCTCCCGTTATGGCGCTCTGTTCGCACTCGACCAGCTCGAAGGCCAGCGGCTTTCTGTTCCTTGGTAATGCGTTGTTGAAGTCGGGCATGTTGGCGTAATTCTGAGGTGATTCGGGCCATCTCGAAACGAGTTTCCTCAACGGTGAATCGTTCTTCTTTTTGGGCCTTTAGCGCCTGCTTTGCCGCACTGATTGCACGATAGCGATCCGCAATTGTACTTCCCTGAATGTTACTCAGGACGAGGGCGCTACGGCGTAGGGAGTTGTAGTAATTCACCTCACGCTTGAGAACCGCCTCCCTTTTCTCTTCATCTGCAATCCGGCGCTTTGCTGCTGCAATATCGGAAGCTTGGACCCTACCGCCACGACTCATCTGTGCATTTTGACGTGCAGATATTGCAGGGTTGTAATGCTCACGCCCAATAGATGGTGCATCAGGATTGTAAGTCATTGCTCGGTGTTGGCTTGCCGCTCGAACCTTCGCGGATATATTGGCTAACCTGAAATTCTGGCGGGCCAGGGCTTCAGCGCTTTTAGCTTGGTCGGTTTGACTCTTAGCCGCCAGAGCCGCCATTTTCTTAGAATGGGCTATTTCAGCAGAGGCCTGTTTTGCCTGTATCTGGGCTTGCTTCTGTTGCTCTTTTCCAAGTTGCTGGGCCTGCTTTAGTTTGGCGGTCTGGGCCTTAGCAGCGGCTAAAGCGGCTTTGCCTTCTGACTGTTGGACCTTTTTTTGTGTCTGCTGAAATGCTTTGGCGGGCTTTTCGTGGGCTTCTTTCAGGGAAACAATCTTCTTCTTTGCACGGGTGTATGCGTTGTCGTCAACATCCCATGTAACTTTGTTGACCAGGGTCGATACTGTGATGTTTCCAGCCATTACGCCCCCTGGTTAATGGTGTAGCCAAGGCGTTTCAGGGCCTCGATTTGGTCAGTGCTCAAAGTATTAAGATCCGCTTTCATCATCAGACTGACAGGGCGAAGATTGGCGCTATAGCCCTGCGACTGGTGACAAAGGGCGATTCCCTTCTCTTTAATGGTTTTACCTTTTGGGGCGGCTGCTTCATTGCTAACACTGAGATAGTCTTGAATTGCATCTGCCAGGACCTGCTCCGTGCTTTTGTTAATGCTTTCTGGGTCTGCCTGTGTTGTGTTCATTGCCTTCAGTAGTTCTGCTCGTACTTCTTCTAAGGTTTTCATTGTTGTGTTCCTTTCGATATCGGTAAAACAAACCGATCCCTGACAGCAGGCAATTAATAATCGCCACTGACAGAGGGATCAGCGATATGTAGTCCAGTAGGGAAATGTGTTGGGCCATGCTGAATTTAGTGCAGGGCTGGACGCTGGGTCACTGCTGCTGCCGTTGATGGGTGTAATTTTCGGTTTGAGTACATCTTCACCGGCGTAAATTTGCTACGCGCTTTTCGTTCGCAAACGCGGAGGTATTCAACCATCAAGGGATCGCCAGTTGGGGGAAAACGCTCATTGATCGCAGATTCAGCAACACCGTTCTTAAGCAGCGATTGGACCAAAGTATAAATTGGCATACCTAATGCTGCGCTGATATCGGCAAGAGATTCACCCTCCTGGAAAGATTGGAGAGCTAAACGAGCATTCTGGTATGCGTTAGTCTTGGCGAACCGCCGACATCGCGGATTGTACGAGTTTTCATAAAGTCCCAGCACCTTCTCCAGGGGCAAACGTAGCAACAAGGCCACCTTGCCTGGAGGCATTCCAGCAATTAAAAGGTGTTTGCATTTCTGGATAACGGACTCGTCACGAGCACGATTTTTAAACAGGCGGGTTAGATCGGGTAAGTCGGGTTGTTGTTCGTTCTGTTCAGCGTTTACACTAATGATGCGGTTCTCATTATTCAATTTTCCTCCAAATGTTAAAAAGGGATCTTGTTGTCATATTCTGGCTCTGGTTTTGGCAGTAGATGCGACGGGATGTGCTCAGGTAAGGCGGCTTCAATCCAAACAGAAATGCTACTCCGTATTTCCTGCTCAGGTTTCCCCTCTCGGTCGGCTTGGTATGCCCGCGCCATTGCATAAGCAAAGCCGAATTTTTTCAGTGTACCGTCGTCATTACGGTGTGGGGCGTGGTTACCTTCCAAGCTGTTGATAAACGCTTCATTCACCATGCCATTTATAAAGATCGGGCCTTCAAAAGGTTTCACCTGCTCTGCCTTTGGCATAGGGAAAGGTTCGTCTTCTTCCGTGCTCACCTCATCGCCAGGGGAAACAACATCGCTCCGATGATCATCAGGCTGTTGAATGCTGTGTTGTTCTCCATAACCCAGCGTGGAAAGGTCCACGGCGGGTTGTTCTGGTTCTTTGGATTCGGATTTGCCATCGTTTTTCATTTCCTCGGGTTGCTGCTTATTGGATTTTTTCGATTTAAAATTCTTGCTGGCGCGGGCATGGTCCCAGGCTGGCTTGCCTTTCCAATCTTTATGGACCACATCCAGCGTTTCGGAGATATCACTGAGGAAACACACGGTGTAAACCTCGCTATTTCCTTGCCGTCCAGCAGTTCCAACCAGGCCAATTCTTTTCAGTCCCGCCAGGGCTTCACCTGTTTTACCTCTGGACCATCCCAAGGCCGCCGCCATTTCTCGCTGGTCCTTATAAAAGGACTGTTTGCAGCCTGAGAAACCAAGGAACTGATTCATCATGTAGATGTATAGGAGACGCATCTTGTCAGTCACCTCGATAACCTCGCCTGTTCCACGCTTTACAATTTTCTCAGCGCACAGGAAACGCATTTCAATAACGCCGTATGGCTCATCAGGTGTGCGTTGAAGTTCAGTTTTTGTTGTCTCTGTCATTAGTATCTCCATTCTGGTATGTCCCCTGGTTGGGTATGGTTGGTGCGTCTGGTGCGTTGTCGTAAATTCTGGCGGCATTCGCCAATATTTCGTGGCACAGCCTCGCCATCGGTTTCTTTTGGCGATTGGCCTCAGCTAATAGCGCCTGAAAAACGTGATCCTGGAACTTAATATTCATTTCATCGGTCCTCCGTTAACATATGCGGGGGCGCCCCTGGGAATTACTGGAGTAATCAGGGGTATTGGCGGCCTTATGGCCTCATTTAGTTTTGTTTGCCGATTTTCGGCGGTCTGGTAGGTTGGCTATGCGCCGTTGGTCGGATGTTAAGCAGTTAGGGTTGTTGGAAACTCACCGATTACGCTGTACCCGTACTTTTCAAGCTGTTCCACGCCATCAGTTGCAATCAACAGCATGATGATTTGCTCATGTGTGAGTGCCAGTCCTAGCTTGTCCAGGTACATCTGGCGATACCCTTCAAGGACGGGTTTCAGACACTCAACCAAGGTTTTGCCTTGTGCGTACTGGTTACTCAGCGGTTTCAGAATGGTTTTGAAATGACGACTATCACGGGCCTGTTGGCGGAGCCGTTTAAGAATGTTTAGCGCGTCTCTGGTATGCGGATAAATTTTATCAGCTTTTGCAGCACCACCTGCACGAGTTCGGAAAGTGTGAAGGCTGATTGTCGTGGTCTTTTTACTGTCAATAGCGGAAACGATCTCTGATGCCGTAGCGGTAGCGAAATTAAAATGTGCAGATTTTGTCATTAATTCTCCTGAAGTTAGTTAATTTTCCCCTTCTCAGGGCATGTATCTATTTTACCACTTGTAAGAGACAATTGGAAGTGTTATCTTACATTTTAGATAAAATAGTTGCTGTGCCTTATCTCATGCACAGCGCCACGTTATATTATTAAACTGGATTAGTCAAGCAATTGTTATACCTCGTATGAAATCTCAATAAAGCAAACGTAAGCAACTACAGAGCAACGCAAGGCCTCAGTCGCTACAATTACGTGAGTTGAAAGCAAAACACCATGAGCATGCCGTACAGTTCGTTATATTGGATTAGGGGTGCGTATAGAGGCCCACGCCGCCGCCCAAAGTTGTTTCGTCGCGTTTAGAGCTCCTGTCGTCCTCAGACTCCATCACAATTACTACGCGCTAGCGCTTGTCTTCCACAAATAGCAGCGTGTAACGCTGTTTGCCATAGGCTGGTATACCCGACACACAGAACAGCAACCGGAGGTTGTTGTGATGGGCGATGGGGGGTTATAGGGCGTGACTGTTTACAGGCGTGGCCTATTACCACACATATCTAAAGGGGCGGAGCCATCGAGCGGAGCGATGCAATATCACTCTTCTAACCCCACTGATGACACTCAGTCATCCCAGCCGTTTGCCTCTGGTCTTGACCTGGTCTTTACTGCTTTTATTAAGGGTTGGTGCTTTTATTGGTTTATTGATCTTATTAGTGCCCAGTTTCTGGACATGGTTTATGTTCAGTTTCTGGACATGGTTTCGGATATCCATGCTCAGTTTCTGGACATGGTTTCGTTCCCCCCATTCCGACCTACAACCGCCCCACCTTACACCACGACTTACAACTAAACGCTCTATTAAATCGATTTTAATCGCAAACAAAGCACAAACAAATAACGCATATATACCCCTCCCCGCTGCCTGGTGTGTTCATCAACTGGCGATCGCCTTGCTGGACAATACGCCACACCTACCCTCAAGCCCCGTCAGTGCTGGGGGCGTTAAATCTCATGTGGGTGTAGTGTCTTAACATCAACCTATTTCTGAACCACCTTTTCATAAAAAATAAAAACAATATCAAAAACCCGAAAACCAGCCAAGTAGAGGCCTCTACGGGCCATTGTGGGAGGCACTTAAAGTGGTCTGCGGTTGTTCAGATTGTGGGAGAAAGTCGCACATTGAGCCGCTGGGGAGCGTATACAGGGCTAATGGCTGTGCCGTTCACATTGTGGGGAAATGGGTATCAAAAGAAGGCCGAAACAGGCCTGATGGTATCGCCAGCAACTGGCGGTTAATGTTGTGGAAGATGGTTGTGGTGCCGGATTTCAGGCAATAAAAAACCCCGCCGTAGCGAGGTCAGAGAGAGAGGAATTAAGGAAACCGATCAGGCTTCAGCTTTGATGTTCATCACCGTCCTGGTACTGATGTTGTGACTGTCTGCAATTGAGCGAATAGTTTTACCTGCTGCCAGGTCTGCTTTAACTGCATCCCGATCAATATCCCGACCTTTACCACGCCCAGTAATACGTCCAGCCTGCTTTGCTGCTTCGTATCCTTCGCGTTGACGCTCCAACATCATTTCACGTTCCATCTGCGCCACTGCTGCCAGCACAGTCAGCATCATATTACCTGTAGGAGAATTTTTACCCGTCTTGAAATCTTCTTTATGGAAATGAACGACAACACCTCGTTGCGTCAGATCTTCAACTGTAGCTAAAAGGTCGCCAGTGTTACGACACAGGCGGTCAATGCTATGGACATGCAGAATATCACCTTCACGGATGTAGCTCATCATTGCTTCAAACTGTGGGCGCTGTGTGTTCTTACCACTCGCCTTATCTTCAAAGGTCTTATCAAGTGTCAAACCTGCCAACTGGCGATCCGTGTGCTGCTGTGTGGTTGATACCCTTATGTAGCCGATGTTCCCCATATAACCCTCTCACCTGTTGCAAAATGTCTATGCTAAACATATTACAACAATGTATTACTTTAAGGAAGGGCAAATTACAACAAAATACCGTAGAAAATGAACATTCCAAGCGTTGTAATAAAGCGAGGCAAATTGCAACACAAGCAAAGCAGTGTGACGCAGTGGCAACACTAGGATATTCGCCACAGATCCCAGCAAAATAGTTAGCGTTCTAACTTGTTGCCTGACCGTGCTCCAACAGAGCCGGGGAAATCCGTTACCGGATGAAGCACCGCTTCACAGCTATTGGCTGTCGGGATATTTTCAGCAGGAGAATGTAAAATGGGAGGATAAAGAGGCGGGACACCCACGGGGCAGGTATGGAAATGAAGAAAATTTTACTATGTGTTGTGGCACTGCTGCCGTTGGCGGCTAGTGCACATAAGGTGAATATCCCTGTCAGATTGCTGAAAAATAAGCGGTGACTTTACATTATCTAATGTAAACCCGCTATGCCCTATAGCAAACGCACCTTTGTGCTTCATGCTGCTTCAGTAAATTTTAAGTGATACTCTGACAATGTTGGCTCAACAATTTTAATCACAGCTTCAGGATATTTACTCTTTATAAGAAGGAGCAATAGGGACCTTTCCGGAGCAGACATTGCGCCTCCAAGATAGAATGTCTCCACACAACTCGGATCAAATTTTTTCAAGCCTAAAGAAGAAGACCAAAACCTGAATTCATTTTCATAACTCCACCCTTCATGCTTGGTAAACATATGAGATGTAAGGCCCTCACCTTTTTCAATATTAATACGTACAGGGTTATTTGAATAGGAAACAGACTCACCAAAAATGTCACAATCTCTATTCTGAGAAAAAGAGCGATCTAGAACTTTTGCCTTAAATTTTATGCAAAACCCTTTGAAATTGCTGGCATAATGAGACCACATTAAAACATTAGATGAAAATTTATCATGATCCTCTGGATCTGTCTTTGTTAAACATAAAACGCCACTCATCTCAACCAATTTATTATTATTTTGATTGAAGAATTTTCTACGTTCTTGATTCTCATCATCACGCTTTGTGAAACTATAAACAAACTCGAATGAATCATTAAGTTTTTTATAATTTGAAAAATATAAAGAATAATCATTCAAAGCGGTAAGGTTGTTTATGTTAAGGCTTAAATATTTGTATAAAAAAGGTGAGTCACCTTGCATTTATTTGAATCCCCTATCACTTAAACTCAATGTCTTGCGCATCAAAATCTCCATCTCGAGAAATCTTGATAGAGAATCGTTTAAATGTTTTGAAAAACTGTTCAAGGGTAATCTTGACACTTTCCCTCCGTAACTCTTGCGTATCATCTGTGATATATGCATGAACATCAAAGAAGTTCTCTGCAAAGTGGAAGGTTATACCTTTAACTATATCCCCTTGCTTGAGAATACCAGCAATACTAAGGAATTTAGTGAAATCTTCATAGGCATCGTCTGCCGCAACACTCCCCTTCCAGTCATTATATTGTGTAGTCGCTTTAAAGTGTTCTTGTGTCATCTTGGTCATCCTTTGAGATGTGTAACGAAAGGAAGAATAGCGTAGATTCTACGCAACACAAACCATTTAGCGCCGTGTTGGGTATACCAACAGAAAGCGCCATAGGCGTATCATCAGTTTGTCAGTTAACCGCTCGCTTATTGAGTACCGTTCGTTATTTAAGGCTCAGGTGAAGTGGGTTGCCCAAGTCTTTCAGTATTTTTTTTCCCGAATCTCACGCACCATCTTGTAGAAGCACTCGTCGCACATTTCCGCATCCTCATAAAAGAGGCGATCCATTAAGGCTCTCTTCTGCCCGCACTCTGTACAAAATTTCAGCGCCAGAAAAATATATCCTTTTTCTTTATTAGGTCTGAATCCTCGTCGCTCGCCATTTACCACCATAACCCACCTATATATCAATATTTTAACGATTTCGTCATACTTGCAGCCATAAAACCTCGCCAACAACATTAATAGATTTAATCGATCAGATCTATAAAATTGATCGTTTTAGTCGATAAGCAGAATGTGCAGAATACCTGCGCCTAGTGCTCATTCAACCATCATAGAAGTTCCACTAACTCAACAAGCCGCGAAACATCGACGCTTTTCCCGTACCGATTGTATGTGATCGTTGCGTTCGAGTGTCCAAGCACTTGGGAGGCGAACTGCTCAGGGAAACCATTCTTTTTAAATGTTGTGGCGGCGTAGTGGCGCAATGAATGGTACTCAGGTAAACCATGTTTGCCTCTGAATCTCGTAAACCAGCGGCTAAAATAGTGACCATAACTGCCAAGATGCAAGGTTAACTCTGGGAACAAATGCCCTTTCCTGTCATTGATGAAATCAAGCAGGCCAAGCTCCAACAGTTGAGAATGGATCGGTACAAATCGCCGTGAACTGTCCGTTTTAAGCGTTTGATTAGGGTTAAGGTTATCAACACGGAAGCACCAAACACCGTCAACCTGCATCACGTCATTGTGATAAAGCTGACAGATCTCATTCTGCCTCATTCCGGTGTAGCGACCGATTAAGATGACCCAGCGCTTCCAATCCTTCACGCCATGCAAAGCTATGTGTAAACGTTTCAAATCGTTGAGTGTGTATGCTGGACGGCGATCCATCGGTGACGTGGTTTCTTTTACGCCCATCCCTTCAAACGGGTTTCGAATATCTTCATCTGTGCGAGTAGCGAGCCACTTGAAGAAGGCCGCATTCTTTTTGATGTACCTATTTCTGGTTGATGCAGAACCGTCGAGTTTATCAACAAACTCCGCAGCACTTCGCTTGCTGAATGGCTGGGTTGTCGATGAAAGATAAGCTTTAACGCATCGGTTGATAGATAGAAGTTCGCGCTCGCCAACTGAGCCATTTTTAGAATTGGTGTACTTCTCAAGCTCTTTTAGCAAGTCCTGATCAGATTGTTTCGTTGGTGTTGGTGGTGTTAGGTTTTCCGCAGCAGACGATGTGTGTGACGGGATGGACTGCGGAACGCAGTGGAAAGGTTGTGAAGTGAGGTATTTCTCCACACGGAGCAAGGCTTCACGCTTTGAACGTGTACGAAGAGAAATTCGAATTTCACGACGTTTCCGAGGTGTCAGGTAGACCCTTCGGTAGTACCAGATTCCATGACGAGAAAGCATAAGATGTGACATTGATTAGCGTCCTAAGTGAGGCAACAAAGTTGTATCACCGACTTTTCAATGCACGAAAATAGAGGGTTACATGATGACTATCATGCATACGCCAGAATTGGGTGGGGGCCCTGCCAGCTACATCCCGGCACACACGTCGTCTGCTGCGGCTGCTTCCTTCCGGACCTGACCGAATTCACAAATTAGTGTTGCGGGAGAACCAACAGGGCCCCCATTGAGAGCGCTAGTTACCTAACGCGCTGGCGCATTATCCATGTTGGCCCAGGCAATTGCAAGCAAGGAGCGGTCAGGTGTTGCTTTCTTGCGCACTCCCTGTTTTTCTTCCTTGTTTGATATCCGACGATTATCCTAAGCCACAGGCTGTTATGGAGTTTGCTATGGATAATAATGACTCATTTCCACATCGCGTTTACCAGATTATTGCCGCTATTCCTGAAGGGTTTGTCACGACCTATGGCGACGTAGCGCGGCTGGCGGGTTCACCGTGTGCAGCAAGGCAAGTGGGTGGCGTACTCAAGCGTTTACCCGAAGGGAGCAAACTGCCGTGGCATCGCGTGGTAAATCGTCATGGGCAAATTTCCCTGACCGGCCCGGATCTACAACGTCAGCGGCAAGCCCTGCTTTCTGAAGGCATTATGGTTTCTGGCGATGGGTATATTGAGATGGAACGTTACCGCTGGAATTACTAAAAGCGCCTCCAGAGAGGCGCTTAGCATCAGATTAGAGCTGCGTTGGCGCAGGAACCGCTGAGGAAGGGTTTACCTGAGTCGGTGATGTTGAAGGAACCGTTGTTGCCGCACCACCATTTTGCTGAACAGGAACCGCTGTTTGCTGAACAGGGACCAATGTCAGATCCGCTTTTGTCCCGCCTCCGTTAATCACCGGCTGAATAGTATCGGTAATAAACATCAGTTGGTTGTTCACAGTAATGGCCGCGCTCAAGATAATTCGCGCATTGGGTTGAATATCCGCGGGCTTATACGGCAGCACAAAGCTGAACGGTGATTGCTTCCCTTCAGTACGAACCGCTTTCTGCGACAGCACTCTTGACGGTGCATCCGCCAAAGATGCATCAGACAACGTCACAGTAAGTACTGCATCTGGCGGCAACGCAATGCGCTGACGAATCCATACCGTACCGGAAACGTTAGGCTGCGCAATATCAGATTGCGCAGTAGCCCCTGCCATAGACGTTGTTGCAGCAGGTGCAGGCGTTGGGACATCAGCACTTTTATGCGCGCATCCCACCATCGCAACAGCAATGGCTAAACCACTTAACGTGTGCACAAGTTTCATTGATTTGTTCTCCTTATTATCAATGCACAAGTAGGCCTCAGGCCCACAAGTAACGAGTGGTTAAACATGCATATCATGCTAAGTGTGGCACATATCACTGATTTTTGCCCAAAAGTGAAACATATCGTCAGGTCGGGCCACTGGGTGGAGATTGTTGGAAACCTGTTATAATCAGGCCAATTGCACGATTTTAATGCCCTGGCTACTTCAAGATGCAGGTAGGCGGCAATTGAATGAATCCCGATGAGCTTACTCAAGCAAGTGATTCGGGTGAATGAAAGCAGCCAACAACCCTGCAGTTTGAAGGGCTATGGGTATAATTATTTTATTGAGGACACTTTATGAGTCAGGCGCTCAGCAATTTGTTGGCATTACTTAATCTGGAAAAAATTGAAGAAGGTATTTTTCGTGGCCAGAGCGAGGACTTAGGTTTACGTCAGGTGTTCGGCGGACAAGTCGTTGGCCAGGCGTTATATGCCGCCAAAGAAACCGTACCGGTTGAGCGTCTGGTGCACTCATTCCACAGCTATTTTTTGCGTCCCGGCGATAGCCAAAAACCGATTGTTTATGACGTTGAAACATTGCGCGACGGAAACAGTTTTAGCGCCCGTCGGGTTGCGGCAATCCAAAACGGCAAACCTATTTTCTACATGACTGCGTCTTTCCAGGCACCAGAACCCGGTTTTGAGCATCAAAAAGCCATGCCTGCGGCCCCTGCCCCGGAAAATTTGAAGTCAGAAACAGAAATCGCCATGGCGTTTGAAAAGCTTCTGCCTCAGACATTAAAAGAGAAATTTCTCTGTGAAAAACCCCTGGAGATTCGTCCGGTGGTATTCCATAACCCAATGCAGGGGCATGTCGATGAACCGGTACGCCAGGTGTGGATGCGTGCGAATGGCAAAATGCCAGCCGATTTGCGCGTACACCAATATTTGCTGGGTTATGCCTCAGACTTTAACTTCCTGCCAACGGCGTTGCAGCCACACGGCGTCGGTTTCCTTGAGCCGGGGATGCAGGTAGCCACCATCGATCACTCGATGTGGTTCCACCGCCCGTTCTATATGAACGACTGGCTGCTGTACAGCGTGGAAAGTACTTCTGCTTCCAGTGCGCGCGGTTTTGTTCGCGGTGAGTTTTATTCGCGTGAAGGGGTGTTAGTGGCGTCAACTGTGCAAGAAGGTGTAATGCGCAAACGCAGCTAACCCACTGTTTAAACGCAAAAAGGCGGAGCACGTGCTCCGCCTTTTTTGACTCAATCACTTATGCGTTATAAGCGTTTTCACCGTGGCTGTTTACATCCAGGCCTTCGCGTTCATGTTCTTCTGGTACACGCAGACCCACTGTCAGGTCAGCAACCTTGAAGCCAATAAATGCGACCACCGCAGACCACAGAATTGTTACCCCGATACTTTCTAACTGCACCAATACTTGATGGCCCATGGTTACGCCTTCTGCGTAGCCCACGCCGCCAAGACCTGGTGCTGCGAAGATACCGGTCATCACACAGCCAACGATACCGCACACGCCGTGGACACCGAACACATCGCAAGGGTCATCAACACGCAGCCATTTTTTCAGCAGGGTCACACCCCACAAACCTGCCAGCCCCGCAACGATACCGATGAGTAATGCACCGCCAACACCGACATAACCACACGCTGGAGTGATACCTACCAGACCTGCGATAGCACCGGAACACGCCCCCAACAGAGACGGTTTGCCACGTAATGCCCACTCGCCAAATACCCAGCCAAGCACTGCGGCAGCCGTTGCAACAACGGTGTTTACAAAGGCCAGTGCAGCGATTTCGTTAGCGGAGCTCGCTGAACCGGCGTTGAAACCAAACCAGCCGAAGTAAAGGATTGCTGTCCCCGTAAACACCATCGGCAAGTTGTGCGGTTTGAACGCTTCTTTACCATAACCAACACGTTTACCAATCAAGTACGCGCCCACCAGCCCCGCAACTGCGGCGTTAATGTGAACCACGGTACCACCCGCAAAGTCCATTGCGCCGTGTGTTGCCAGCAAGCCACCACCCCACACCATGTGCGCAATCGGCACATAGGAGAGCGTCAGCCAAATAACCACGAAGATCAGTACCGCAGAGAAACGAATACGTTCAGCCAATGCACCAACGATAAGCCCCACAGTGATGCAGGCAAAGGAACCCTGGAACGCGACATGAATGTATTGGTAGAAAGAGCCCATCAGTGCGGTGAGTTGGATATTTTTCAACATCACCCAATCGAAGTTACCGAAGAAGTTACCGCCGGCACCGAAAGCCAGTGAGTAGCCATAAACCACCCACAGCACGCAAACCAGGGCAAACGTTACAGAAACCTGCGTCAGCATCGACAACACGTTTTTAGAGCGAATCAGGCCACCATAGAACAGCGCCAACCCAGGTATTGTCATAAACAGCACCAATGCGGTGCTAATCATCATAAAGGCGTTGTCTGCTTTATCGGCCACTGCTGGCGCCGCCAGAGCAATTGATGGCGCAAGTGCCAGGGCTACAACGCCTAAGATAGAGGCTAATTTTTTCATTTTTTCCATCCCTTTCACGAGTGGCAAGACGATTACAGTGCAGCTTCGTCGGCTTCGCCGGTACGAATGCGGATGACTCGTTGCAACTCAGCAACGAAAATTTTGCCATCGCCAATCTTGCCGGTGTAGGCAGCTTTGCTAATGACATCAATCACTTCATCGAGTTGATCATCGGCAATTGCCACATCAATTTTCACTTTAGGAAGGAAATTGACGCTGTACTCAGCACCGCGGTACAACTCTGCATGACCTTTTTGGCGACCAAAGCCTTTTACTTCGGTGACAGTCAGCCCTTGAATACCGATAGAAGACAGCGCTTCGCGAACGTCTTCGAGTTTGAACGGTTTGATTACCACGGTAACCAGCTTCATAGATCCCCTCCAGTCAGAAATGGGTAATTGCCTCAACAACACGATTTAGATAAAGCAAAGCCCGTGCCAAAAATGAAAAACTGCCATTTTCAGCCGGTTAACCCGTCTGGAGTGGGGATCTGAAGTGGAAGAATAACGATGACTGGGATTAAGAAAGTTCTTAGATAATAAAAACGCACCATTTTAGTGCATGGTGCGTTTCTCTTCTGCACCAACGGTGATGCCCGTTGGTTTTATGCGTGATGTTGGTGCATCAAGCCGTAGCGGGCTCTTCAAGAGTCGCCGCAGCCAATTCTTCACCCGCCAGTTGCAGTTGGTACATTTGCCAGTAACGGCCCTGCGCAGCAAGCAATTCGCTATGCGTACCCCGTTCAACAGCCTGTCCCCGATGCAATACCAGGATCGTATCAGCATCGGTGATGGTTGATAACCGGTGCGCAATAACCACCAGCGTCGTGTGCTCACGGACTGCTAATAATGCTTGCTGGATTGCCTGCTCGGTACCCGAGTCGATATTGGCCGTCGCTTCATCAAGAATAAGAATCTGCGGTGCATCCACCAATACCCGCGCCAGCGCCAGTAACTGCTTTTGACCAACGGACAAATTATTGCCCTGCTCACCCAGGCGAGTATAAATCCCCTCACTCATGGTGCGCGCCAGTTCCGCAAGCTGTACCGTTTCCAGTGCTTGCCAGACGGCGTCTTCACTGATGTCGCGCCCAAGCGTGACGTTGGCAAAGAACGACTCCGCCAGCACCACCGGATCTTGCTGAACCATGGCAACCCCCTGGCGCAGCACACTATGGCTGAGACTATCCAGCGGGCGGCCATCAAGGCGGATTTCCCCGTTAGTCAGCGGGTAATAGCCCATCAACAAGTTTGCGAGCGTGCTTTTCCCACTGCCGGTATGCCCCACTAGCGCAACGAAACTGCGAGCCGGGACATCCAGATTAATGTCCTGCAACACCAGGCGGTCACCGCGATAGGCGAACGAAACGTTATCAACTTCAATACGACCACTTTCCAGCGGGCGATTGTCGTTACCATAATCCTGGCGTTTTCCGTCCATCAATTCGAACACGCGCTCCCCGGCAACGACCGCTTGTTGCAGCATCGACTGTTGGGTTGTGAGCTCTATCAACGGCTCATTCAGACGGCCCAGATAATTGATAAACGCATAAAGCACCCCGACTTCGATTGTGCCGACCGAGGTGAAACCAAACAGCATCAGCAGCCCGCACAGCACCATCGCGGAAAACAAACTCAGCAACGGACGCAGCAAAAATCCGTCCAGCCGCAAGGTTTGCATACGTGCCAGATAATGGGAACGGCTCGCCGCCCCCATGCGTTCACCAAAACGCGCCTGCTGGCGGAATTGTTGGATAACGCTCATACCATTGATGACTTCGTTAAAACCATCGTTGATATCCGCCAGGTAACTACGCACACGACGCACAATGGGCGTGCTGTAACGCTGGTAGATAAACATCACGATGATGACAGCCGGGAAGATGCAAATCGCCACCAGTGCCATGCGCCAGTCGAGGCTGAACATCGCCACCAGCATGGCACCAATCAAAGCCGCACTTCGCAAAACGGTGGCAACCACCGTTACATAGAGATCGCGAATAACTTCGGTATCGTTGGTGACGCGAGAAATGAGCTGCCCAACGGGTTGGGTATCAAAGGTGCTGAGTGGCTGGCGCAGTGCCGCGTCCATGACGTCAGTACGTAATTTTTGTACTACCCCGACCGCGGCCTGATTAAATAGCAACGCCTGCCAATAATGCAGCCCTGCTGCCGAAATAGACAACAGCAGATAAGCAGTCGCCAACCCTGCAACTGCCGCAATCGGCAGCCGGTGTTCAGACACCATATTATCAATGAAGTAACTCACCAGAATCGGGCCACTGACTTCAGCAGCGGCTGCAATCCACAGCATCACAACCGCCCCCGCGAGCGGTTTACGCCACGGTGAGCCATAAGCCAGCAGGCGTTTTATGGTTGGCCATTGCTGTATTGACTTACGCATTGGCGGGTTCCTCGTCTACCGTTGTTTCTGGCGCATCATCCAACGCTGCTTCCAGTTGTTGATAACGATACATGTCACGATACCAGCCACGCATACCCACCAGCGCATCGTGGTTTCCACGCTGCACAACGTGGCCATGCTGCATAACCAGAATTTCACTGGCTTCAGTCAACGCCGACAAACGGTGCGCGCTGATGATAACGGTGCGGTTTTCACCCCACTGGCGCAGGTTATGAAGGATCTGGTGTTCAGTACGACCGTCAACAGCAGAAAGCGCATCATCGAGAATCAAGATCTCCGCATCGAGCAGCAGCGCACGCGCAATAGAAATACGCTGTTTCTGCCCGCCAGAAAGCATTACACCGCGCTCACCGACTTCAGTTTCGTACGCTTGCGGCAAGCGCAAAATATCTTCATGCACGCTGGCAAGCCTGGCGACATGTTCAATTTCTTGCTGCGTTGCCCCCGGTTTACCCAATGCGATGTTGCTTGCCACCGTATCTGAGAACAGGAACGGCGTTTGATTGACGACGGCAAGGCGGCTGCGCCATGAGTCGAGTTGCATCTGCACCAGCGGAATACCGTGGAAGCAAATCTCACCCTGTTCGATATCAAAGTGCCGCTGGATAAGCGATAAAAGGGTACTTTTCCCTGCCCCCGTTGGCCCACACAGCCCCAGCATTTCGCCCGGCTTTAGGGTAAACGAAACATTCTCAAGCGTTGGGCGTGCTGTTTGCGGATAGTGAAACACCTGAATATTAGCGTCTATGGTGCCACGGCCAGCCGGTGCTTCTTTATCGCCATCGGTCACCGACGGCGCTTCGGCTAACATACTGCGGATACGGCTGTACGCGGCACTTCCGCGCTCAACAATGTTAAACATCCATGCCAGCGCCAGCATTGGCCAAATCATCAGGCCGAGATACATCACAAAGCTGGTCAGTTGCCCCAGTGTCAGCGAGCCCTGTATCACCATCCAACTGCCACCGCCAATCGCGAGCAGGTTTGCCGTACCAATGGTTATATAGATTGTCGGATCAAAACGCGCATCAATGCGCGCAACCTTCATGTTCTTAGCTCCGGCATCTTTAGCTTCGGCAGCAAACAGTGCGGATTGACGATCTTCAAGGCCGAATGCTTTGATCATGCGGATGCTGGATAAACTTTCCTGGGTGCGGTCATTGAGCGTTGAAAATGCGGCTTGCGCGAGTTTGAAGCGCTGATGCAACTGGTCGCCATAACGTTTGATGACAATCGCCATCACCGGCATTGGTAGCAGAGCGAGCAGCGTCAGCTGCCAACTAATTTGCGTCGACATCACAATCAGAACCGCGCAGCCCATCACCAGAGAATCGACCAGGGTTAATACGCCTTCACCTGCGGCAAACACCACGCGATCGACATCATTTGTCGCACGGGCCATTAAATCCCCTGTGCGGTGACGGAGATAAAACTCTGGATGCTGGCGGCTCAGTTGGCGGTAATAATCTTCACGCAGCTCAACAGCCAGCTGGTAGCTTGCCCCAAATAACAACACGCGCCAGACATAGCGCAGCATGTACACCACTACCGCGATGACAATCATCAAGCCAATCCACATCAGCACATCTTCTCCTGAGAGGCGCTGTTGGGTGACACCATCGACAATAATGCCCACTACTTTCGGCGGCACAAGTTGCAAAATGGCAATGATAATAAGCAAGACAACTGCCCCGAGATAGCGTCGCCACTCGCGGGTGAAGTACCAGCTTAATTGAGCAAATAATCGCACGCAGTCAGATTCCTGAAGTACTGTCTGCCCGGTCAGGCAGAAAAATGAATTCTATTGTGGCCGGGAACGTGAATACCCTAAATAATTGACGTTACATCAAGGCGGCAATCGAAAGAATCCCGATGAGCTTACTCAAGTAAGTGACTCGGGT